>JADLCA010000530.1 GCA_020847495.1 Candidatus Hydrogenedentota bacterium
CTCAAGCTGGGCCACAAGGCTCTTGCCTTGCTCCACTCCCCCCCCCACCGAGGAATTCCGGCAGCCAACCTTTCCGCTTTGGCTCTTCCGGTGGCAGATGAAGCGGCCTATAACTTGGTGTCATGACGAGCCCCCCCCTTCAGGTTCGGATCGCGAGGGTCATCATACCACGACCACCGAATTCCGAGCGGGCTTCGTGCTGGGAAGGTCAAAGGGGAAGATTGCATAACACGAATTCTGCCAACGCCCGCTCTAGGCCACTCTCCCCGCCGTCAGCCCGTCCCGGCCCTGCGCCTACCGGTGGGTGAGTGAGCACTCCCGTCTTTCGTCGTCGCTCATGGCGGCGAGGGAGGCTTGTTCGCGTTCACGCTCTTTGCGGCGGGGGCACGTGTCGCAGGTGAGGATTTCGCCGTCCGGGCCGACGGCGTCTTCGCCGCCGCAGCTTCCTCGCAGGCACTTTCCACGGAACATGACGCCAACAGCCATGATCAGCATGGTGGCCGCCACGATGACTACAGTAAGGACTACAGTAAGCAAGCCCATGGTCTACCTCATCACTTCCGGTCGCTCTGAGAGCGTGTTACAGCCCGAATCAACCTAATCCTACAGTAGCGCCCGGCTTCCATGCCGGGCGGACTCGGAGCCCAAATACGTCCGCCGTGGGAAACGGGCGCTATCGAAGATATTCATCGGATACATCTTACGCTACGCCCCAGGGGACGAAAGAGAGGATTGCTTCACCGCGAGGGTGTGACGACGCGAAGGAAGAGACTCAATCTTCGCCTCTGCTTCGCGCTCTTCGCAGCTTCACGGTAAAACAGTCTTGCATCGGGTTTGGCCCGGTGCTTTCGCATCCTTCATCCGAAAAACGGCGCTTGAGCCCTTGACCGCCGGCCTCGTCAACTTTGCGAACGTGCTTGAAACACACCTCTCGCAAAGGCGCCATGGCGCAGAGTAGAACGAGAACTCGCATTCAACGTAATTCTTCCGTATTCCTTTGCTTCCCTGCGTCTTGGCGAGAGGAAGCCCTCCTACTTCTTCCTTCCCATTGTTCCCGTCGCCTGGATTGCACTTCCGGTTTAACGGGTTGGGAACAGACCCAAGCTCCTTGCGGAAACGCGTCAACCGGGAACGTCACCATCCTTGCAAGCATCTTGAAGAGCCGGCAGGGATGCCAGCGCTCCTGGTTGGCCCGCTCATTCGGGGTGTTTGCTTTGGTCCGCACGCCGCACCGCCGGTGTTCAGAATCGCCTGGGAGCCGGCAGGGATGCCGGCGCTCCTGGTTGGTGTTTCCATTTGAAACGCGCTCTACGATGCGGGCGTGTTCTTGCCCGTCAGACGCTCGAATTCCGGGGTGGCCTTCTCCACGAATCCGCCGGCGTCGTCCCTTATGATAAAAAACACCGCAAGGTTCTCACGTACGGCGACTTCGTAGCCTTCCTCCGGGCCGAGCACCATCATGGCGGTGGCATAGCCGTCGGCCAAGGCGCACTCTTTATGAAGAACACTCGCGGAGGCCAGCTTATGCGCGATCGGCTTGTTCGTGCGCGGATCGATGAGGTGCGACATCCGCACGCCATCCTGCTCGAAATAGTTGCGGTAGTCGCCGGAAGTCGCCAGCGAGATCCCGTCGAGAGAAACAATGCGTTCGATCGCGCGCTCATTGGTCAGGGGTTTCTCGATGGCGATTTGCCAAGGCTGCCCGCGATCATTGCGTCCCTCGGCACGAATCTCCCCTCCAACATCGACCATGAGATTTGTATAACCCAGTGCGGTGATCGCATCGAGGACTTTGTCAGCCGCAAAGCCCGGCGCAATGGCGGACAAATCGCACGCCACATCCGGCTGCAGTTTGCGCAGGGTGTTGGCCTCGGCGTCGATCTCCACCTTCTGGTAGCCGATCCGTTCGTGCAGCTTGGCTAACTCCTCGTCGCTGGGCGGCTGCACGGCGAAGCCCTCGGGTCCAAAGCCCCACGCATCCACGAGTGGGCCCACCGTCACATCAAACGCTCCGCCACTGGCCTCGCTGACCTTCCTGGCTTGCGCGAACACGCCGGCGAGTTCCGGCGACACCGGGAAGGGCGTCATCTCAGCATGATTGTTGAAACGCGAAAGCTCGGAATCGGGCCGGTAGGTGGACATCTCGATGTCGATGCGTGCGAGCACATCCTCGATGACCTTGCGTAGTTCGGCAGCGCGGTCCTCGCCCTCCTCCCTAGGCAGTACTTTCACAGAGTACGTCGTGCCCATGGTGGGACCGGTCAGGTGATAGACCGCCGGAGACTGCGAACAGCCGGACCAGAGAATCCCTGCGGCTACCGCGATCCCGAGGCCGCGCCACCGGCGATAGCCACGCTGTCTGACCGCGTACTCCATGGCATGCGCCATCACCCGCCGAAGTCGTCGAACAGGATGTTCTCGCGTTCCACGCCGAGGTCGGTGAGCATGCTGATGACCGCGTTGTTCATCATGGGCGGCCCGCAGATGTAGTACTCGATATCCTCCGGCGCGGGGTGATCCTTGAGGTAGTTATCGTAGAGCACCTTGTGAATGAAGCCCACGTAGCCGGTCCAATTGTCTTCCGGCAGCGGTTCCGAAAGCGCGAGGTGCCAGGTGAAGTTCGGATTCTCCGCCTGAATGGCGTTGAAGTCGTCCAGGTAGAACGCCTCGCGCAGACTGCGAGCGCCGTACCAGAAGCTCACCTTGCGTTTCGTGTGCAGGCGCCGGAACTGATCAAAGCTGTGTGAGCGCATCGGCGCCATGCCCGCGCCGCCTCCGATGAAAACCATCTCGTTGTTTGTCTCGCGCGCGAAGAACTCCCCGAACGGACCCGAGATCGTCACTTCATCGCCCGGCTTCAAGTTGAAGATGTACGACGACATGATCCCGGGCGGCGTGCCTTCAGGCGCGCGGGGCGGCGGCGTCGCAATGCGGACGTTCAGCATGATGATGCCGCGCTCTTCCGGGTAGCTTGCCATCGAATAGGCGCGCTCGACCCTTTCCTCATTCGTCGCCGTGTACCGCCAGATGTTGAACTTGTCCCAGTCCTCGCGGTACTCCTGCTCGATTTCAAAATCCTTGTAGTGAATGGTGTACGGCGGGCATTCGATCTGGATGTAACCGCCAGCCCGGAACGGCACCGCTTCGCCTTCTGGAAGCTCCAGCACGAGTTCCTTGATGAAAGTCGCCACGTTGTTGTTCGAGCGCACCTTGCACTTCCACCGCTTGACATGGAAGATCTCCGCCGGGATTTCGATCTTCATGTCATTCTTTATCTTGACCTGACACGAGAGCCGGCAGCCTTCGCGGGCCTGGCCGCGCGAGATATGGCTCAGTTCCGTCGGCAACAAAGCGCCGCCGCCCTCTTTGACCGTCACCTTGCACACGCCGCAGCTACCTTTGCCGCCGCACGCGGAAGGGACGAAGATCTTCTGGGCGGCCAGCGTATTCAGGAGTGTGCCGCCGGCGGGAACCTTCAGCGCAGCGCTCGCGTCATCGTTGATGACGATCTTGACGTCCCCACTGGCGACCAGCTTGGCTTTGGCCACCAGCAGCACCGCCACCAGCGACAGCACGATGAACGTGAACATGAACACGCCAAGTACGATGAGCATTACGTGCTTCTCCCAAATCCGGCAGGAATCGCTAGAGCTGGATCCCGCCGAAGGCCATGAATGCAATGGCCATCAAACCCGTCAACATAAACGTCATCCCGAGGCCGCGCAGGCTGGCCGGCACATTGCTGTAACTCATCTTCTCGCGCACCGCCGCGAGCGCCACGATGGCCAGCGCCCACCCGATCCCCGAGCCGAAGCCAAACACGACGCTGTCCGCGAGATCGTAGTCGCGCTCCACCATGAACAACGACCCGGCCAGGATCGCACAGTTCACGGCGATAAGCGGCAGGAACACACCGAGGGCTGAGTACAGCGCGGGCACATAGCGGTCCAACGCCATCTCCACAATCTGCACCATGGCGGCGATCGTTCCGATGTAGGTAATGAACCCCAGGAACGTCAGGTCCACATGCTCCATGCTGGGATGGATCCACGCCAGCGCGCCCTCTTTCAGGACGTAGTTCAGCAGCAAATTGTTGAGCGGGATCGTTATCGCCTGCACGAAGATGACGGCGCACCCCAGCCCGATCGCCGTATCCACCTTCTTCGAGCATGCCAGGAACGAGCACATGCCCAGGAAGAAGGCCAAGGCCATGTTCTCGATGAAGATTGATTTGACGGCCAGACTTAAATAGTGCTCGAGATCCATGATCCTCAGTCCTCCATCTCGATCTGCCCTGGCTTCAGCGTCCGCAACACCCAGATGAAGAATCCGATGATGAAGAACGCCGCGGGCGCCAGAAGCATCATGCCGTTGGGCACATACCACCCGCCCATCGTGACCGGGTTGAGGATCTGGACCCCATACAGCGAACCGGATCCGAAGAACTCCCGGAAGACCGCCGTCAGAATCAGCACGAAGCTGTAGCCCAGTCCATTGCCGAACCCGTCA
>JADLCA010000531.1 GCA_020847495.1 Candidatus Hydrogenedentota bacterium
AAGGGCGTTTCCTAAACCATCACGGATTCTCGGAATATCACACCACATCATGCCGAAGCCACGCTTGGGAGTCGGGGGACATCGCGCCGGTGTGCTGGCGTCAACGCAGAGAAACTCCGGGCCGCTATCGTCAAAGGGCGTGTGAGATGCGCGAAGCCAAGTGCCATTGTCGAATGCCACAAGCGCATGCGCCGAATCAATCGGCTCACGCCAGAACATGAAACCGCGCTCGAACGGCTCTTCAGCCACCAGAGCCACCGTCGCCGCACCGGTGGGGCAGCCCACACGCGCTTCGACCGCGTCCCACACGCGCTCGAAGGGGGCGCCAACGCGCCCGCATGCCGGCTCCGGCACGGCGCTGCCAAGCGGTTCGAGGAAATAACTACCCGGAAGGCCTTCTGCACTCCATCCTTCGGTTGTTCCACTCCGAAGTCGCCACCAGAGGTAGCCATCATGGCAGACCGGTCCATCGAGCACGTCGAATTCAGCCCCGACAGCAAGCATTGTCAGAATCCGGCCATCCAGGGCCGGCGCCGCCCTCACGCGCTGCGGCAAGGGCGGATCGTATGTTACTCTGCCCCGGCTACCGATTGTCAGACGGGGAAGGGGAACGTCGGGGCAAAAGACTGCGATGCATAGCGGATCGTTGGCAATGATTCTCGTGTTGCCGGCCGCGTCCACATGTAGCGTCGTTCCGCGATCGGGCACAACGGTGACTTGCCGGTGAGCGATACCCAGATCCGGAATGTCGACCCTGTATGTGCCTGCAGAGAGCGCCAGGTTGGAACGATTAGCGAGACCCTGGGCCCGGAGCGTCTGGGCGGCGTCATAGACGTAAAATGGGACTCGAATGGTGACGCTGAGCGCCTGAAGCAAGTCATCTTCCGTTTCTGCGGGGATGTAAGCGCCCTGTGCCGCCCGGGGAATCTCCCGTAAATTTTGCTGCGCTTCGACGTCGTCGATGTTAAACCCTACGACATGAATGGCTAGGGAACGATCAAAGGCCGAAAGCTGATTGGCGATCGCGATAGGCGCGCCGCCGCATGTCTCTTGGCCATCGCTGACGAGCAAGACCTCTTTTGCTCCGCCAATGCCGCGGAAATCCTCCGGCACCCGACTCAGCGCTTCGGCGATAGGTGTGCCGCCCTGAGCTGTCATGCTGTTTACGAAGCCGATCAGATAGGACTTATCTATCGTCGAGATCGGGTACTGGAGCTCCGACGGATTGCACTCGTTTCCAGACCCATAAGTTCGGAGCCCCACAAGCATTCCATCGGGTAGATCATTGATGTAGCTCCGTAGCACGATCTTCGCAAGCTGAATTCGTGTTTGTCCGCTTCGCGTCGAGTCTTGCATACTCCCCGAATGGTCGAAAATGATCAATAGACCATCCTGAGGGGAGGGGGCGATGGATTTCAATTGCTGGCGGTCGACGCTGACGCACAGGGCCCCAGAGTCCGTGATCGGCCCGGTTTGAGCATTTGCCGAGCCAAACACGTTTGGTGAAGAGAACAGGACCAAAGCAACTAGTAACTTCCGTAACATAGCTTCCCCCCTATTAGGTCGAACAAATGTCTTGACGTCTCTTTGATGGAACCTCGTTTCCTCCGCTCGCAAAGGTTACTTTGTGACTGCTACTCGAATCTCCTGAAACTGCTGCGACGTGAGCGGTCCATAGTAGGTCTCGACGATTTCTCCGCCTTCGTTGACTAGATACGAACTCGGATAGACGGACACCGCAAAGAGCCCGGCTAGTTCCTCGTGCTCGTCCATGACAATCGGAAAGGTCAGTCCGGTTTCCGCTCGGAAGGCACTGACCACATCAAGAGGTTCACCCAAGTTAACCGCCAAGAGTGCGAAGCATTCACTAGAAAGCTCCTCATAGAGTGCTTGGAGGCTCGCCATGTCCTCGTAGGGAAAGCCAGCCCATGTTGACCAGAAGTGCACCAGCACAACATGGCCTTGGAAATCTGAGAGCGCAACAGTCTGGCCGGTATCGGTGCTTGCCTGGAAGCCAATTTCCGGGCTTGGTGCGGCGCTGTTCACGTAGCAATTTGGATTCTGCCAAGGCGTATCCGTTTTCGTTGACGGCGGGAAGATGCCCGGTCCCCCTAGGTATTCGGTGCGAAAAGCGGTCCAGTCAAGGCTAATATCCGGTACTGTAGCCTGACGATAGACGAAACCAGTTTCCGTTTGTACAATCGATTTTGGCGTCACGCCAAACCATAGATTCTGGCTTTCTTCCCCGTTGAAATCCTTTAGGGGATCGGGAGAGGCGCCTGCACAGTAATAACACCAGCCAAATGGGTCGGTGATACGTCCATCGTGGAGAACTCGAAAGTGGAGATGATCACCCGTGGAATTGCCGGTGCTGCCCTGCACACCAATGACATCACCGGCTTCTACACAGCTGTCCTTGGCAGGCAGTGATGCGTTTGCTCGCAGATGCGAGTACATTGTCTGATACCCATTAAGGTGATCAATCGTAACGGTCCAACCATAGATTGGGTCGTCCTTTTCAGGAGTGATCTTGACGACTTTCCCACTTGCGGCTGCCAAGATTGGCGTATTGCCTGGTAAAGCCCAATCGTATCCGTTGTGCCCGTCGTAGTACACGCCGACCATC
>JADLCA010000532.1 GCA_020847495.1 Candidatus Hydrogenedentota bacterium
CGCGTGTTGCCCGAGCTGCCCGTGGCGCAGGAAACCCTGGCAGCCGCCCAGAAGGCCGTAGCCGATGCGAAGGCCGGCAACGCCCCAGAACATGAGATTCAGCGGTTGGAACGCACGGCCGACTCCGCGGAGTGGGGCGTCCGCCTTGCGGGATTCAAGGCGGAGCACCCCGGCGAGATTCCCCTGGTGGGCCAAGCCCCCGTGCAGGTCATGCAGATCGGGCCGCTCGTCATCGTGGGGATTCCCGGTGAACTCTTTGTGGAATACGGCCTCGAAATGAAGCACCGCGTGAAGCAAGGCAAGAACCGCCCCATGATCCTCGCCGGATACGCCAACGATTATCTCGGCTACCTCGTGACGCCCCGCGCCGTCCACACCGGCGGCTATGAACAAGCCACCGCCCGCCTGGAAGCCTCCGCGCCCCGCGCCATGACCGAGGCCGCCATGGCCTGGGTGGACGCGGGTGTCCGTTGACGCTCGGCTGTCTCGGCGATTCGTCCCGCGGCGCTACTGCGCGCGTCTGTAACTTTATTCGCGTATCCCCGTATACAGACCCGGAACGATGAACATGCACGACAGTCGGCGAGTCGACCCGATCGAGGAAGACCTGGTCCGGCGCGTGTGCGGCGGAGACTTGAGCGCGTTCGAGTCTTTCTGCATCCGGCTGGAAGGTCCGCTCTATGGGTATGCCTACGGGATGGTCCGGAACACCCACGAGGCGGAAGACATCGTGCAGGAGACGCTGCTGCGCGTGTACCGCGAGATGCGGGCGCGCAGGTTGCGGCCCGGCGGACGCGTGCGATCCTTCGTGTTTGCGATCGCGCACAACCTCGCCGTGGACAGCCGCCGGCGCACCTCGTCCATCGTTGCCCTCGATCCATCGATCTGTGCGCGGGAACGGAACACCGCCGAGGCCACGGTCCTGCGCGACCAGTTGAATCTTGCGCTGGCGGAACTTCCCGCCAGCCATCGTTCCGCTCTCATGTTGCGCGAATTCGGCGAACTCTCATACGTGGAAATCGCGGAGACGCTTGACGCGTCCCTGGCCGAGGTCAAGGTGTGGATACACCGCGGCCGCACGCGGCTGGCCCAACTCCTCGACCGGGACGGGCAGTTCGTGGGACGAACATGCAATGACCTGTAACGACTCCAACCTGTCGGCCTATCTGGACGGTGAGCTGCCCGCCGCTGAACGGCGCGCGGTCGAGGCCCATCTGAAAACCTGTCCGGATTGTGCGGCCGCGTTGAAAGACCTGGAAAGGGTGCGAACCATGTTGCTGACACAAGCCATACCGATGGGACTGCACGTCCCCGTCGTGGAGCGCATACGGAAAGAAGAGCTGCGGCGCACAACGGGCGTGCGCCGCCTTGTCTGGGCAATCGCCGCGATGCTGCTCATCGCGCTGGCCGCCACGGCTGCCTACCGCATGCTGACTCCCGGCGAACCTGAACCGTCCAACCAACAGGTGGCGGCACCGATCACCATGGACCAGAAACCCGATGTCCCGTCTCAGCTCGCCCGGGCGCCTCAAGGAACCGAAGAGCAGCCAGTGGAGGCCACGCCTTCGGTATCGCTCGCGGAAACGGATCTGCCGCTGACCTTGTCCGGCACGGTCACCGGCGAGAATCCGCTGGCCATCATCGTCACCGGCGATGACGCGGGGCAGCGCATCTTCCGGCCGGGGGATTCCGTGCTTCCGGGTGTCGTGTTGAAGGAGGTGGGGAACGGCCGCGCCCTGCTCGACAACAACGGCGTGATGCAGACCCTCACGAAAGGCACCAGCGAAGTGCAGCGGCCCAGCGTGACGGGCCGCTGGCAGATGGCACTCCTGAGGAGTGACAAAGTCGAGGACTACGGTCCGGTCGTTGAGTTCGAGGATGCCGGTTCCTCCATAACGATTACGGAGCCGAAGGAAGGCATTACGTTCATTGCGGCTCTATCAGGCCGCCATATGACGGTTGACGGTACACCTGGCGATTTGCCCGCCGATCTCGTGGGAGACTTCAACGAGGCGTTTACCGAAGTCACTCTATCTTCGCCCACGCTTGCCGGTTGGCCTCAATCCGAGCAAGCCGTCACGCCTCAGAACTTGTATAAGATCCGCCTCACCAAGGTAGACGAAAACAATCCGGAAATGGAGCCAGGTGCCATCCTTGCCATGCGCCAGGATGAGGTGCAAGCGATGTACGAACCGCTGAAACGATATGCCGATGCACATGGGCGCCGCTTTCCCGATGCGTTAACGCAACTCATACCGGATTACGTTCAAAACCTCGATCTTTACGCGAACCGGGATGGACGCACCGTTGCGTATGTGCCCGGCAATGAGTTCCTCGATCTGAGAGCCATTCCTGGACTGCCCTCCTGTTCCAACAAGAGCGACGTGACGAGTGCATTGCTGAACCACGAAGCCGAATTGCAGGAGGTCTGGGGCGGTCCGGCCCCTATCGTGCCAACTCTCGTTGAAGTGACGTATCAAGACCCGGATTACGTGTTTACCCTCAATGTGCATGGGGCGGTCAGCGGACATTCCGCCCACCCCGCCTTACAAGAGGATGGTGACAACCCGGTTGTCGCTTTGGGCAAATACCGGGCGCAAATCGCCTCCGATCAGAACAACCTCAAGCAGCTCGGCCTCGTCATGTACATGTTCGCGAACGAGAACTGCGACTATATGTTCCCGGGTTGGTGCTCGGTCTACCCCGAGTACCTGACCGACGTCAACGTGTTGACCTCACCTTGGGAAGAGCCCGGCACGCTGTCCTACGTAATCTTCTTCCCGGGGGAGTCGTTTGAATCACTTCGTGCTATGGGCGCCGAGAACGTTATCGCGAACAACCCCAACGCCGATCCGGAGAGTCCGGTGTTCAATGGGCAAGTGGAGTCCCAGGTGCCCGTCATGTGCAACGCGCGCGATATTCCCGCCGTGGCGGGCGACCCAGTCACACGCAATGTGCTCTTCCTCGATGGACATGTCGAGCGCTTGAAGATGGATGAGTGGTCTGAGCGCGTGAAGCCCTATATGCCTTGACTCCCTGTTTGCCGTAATCCTCATCCGGCAGACTTCCATACGGCGGGAACGGTGAAGCCCGGTTCAGATGCGCGTATACTCTCGCGCCATGGACACCACCGTTCTCGCCATATTTATCTTTGTCTACATCGGCATGATCTTCGGCCGGTATCCGGGTCTCGCGCTCGACCGCACCGGCATCGCCCTGCTCGGTGCGATTGCGCTGCTGGCCTTGGGCCGCGTGCGGCCGCAAGAGGCCTGGGACTCAGTCGACGTCTCCACCATGGCGCTCCTCCTGGGTCTCATGGTGGTCTCCGCGCAATTCCGGCTCGGTGGATTCTACACAGCGGTTACGCGCAAGCTCGCGGATGCGAACGTCTCTCCCAGTGTGCTCCTCGCCCTGCTCGTGCTTGTGAGCGGCGTCCTCTCCGCCGTGCTCGCAAACGACATCGTGTGTCTCGCCATGGCCCCCGTACTGGTGGAAGGCTGCGTCCGGCGCAAGCTGAACCCCGTGCCGTTTCTGCTCGCGCTCGCTTGTGCGGCCAACGTGGGCTCCGCCGCCACCCTCATCGGCAACCCCCAGAACATGCTCATCGGCCAAGCGCTCGACATGTCCTTCCTCGGATACCTTGCGGATGCCGCCTTTCCCAGCGCGCTCGGCCTGGCCGTCGTGTGGGCGGTCATCCGCTTTCTGTATCGGGGACAGTGGGAGACCAGCCTCACGATTCCCGTCGTCAAAGCTCCCACGCTGAACCTGTGGCAAAGCAGCAAAGGGGTCGCTGCCATCGCGTTGTTGATGGTGATCTTCCTGTTCACGGATTGGCCACGCGAAGTCGTGGCGCTCGCCGCGGCGGGGGTTCTGCTGACCAGCCGCCGCATGGCCTCGCGCGACATCCTCGAACTCGTCGACTGGCATTTGCTCGTGCTGTTCGGCGGCCTCTTCGTGGTCAACCACGTGCTCGAGACTTCCGGCATCCTCGCGCAACTCATGGACACGTTGAGAATCGCGCACGTGCACGTGGAGCATCCCGCTTGGCTCTTCGGGGTCACCGTCGTGCTCTCCAACCTGGTGTCCAACGTGCCGGCGACCATGCTGCTATTGCCCTCCGCGACCCATCCTTCCGCTGGCGCCGTCCTCGCTCTCGCGAGCACCCTCGCGGGCAACCTCTTCATCGTGGGCAGCATCGCCAACATCATTGTGGTGGATCAGGCGCAGCGCCTGGGCGTACGCATTGGCTGGCGCGAACATGCCCGCACCGGGCTTCCCGTCACCCTGTTCACTCTCGCCATCGCGGCGGGTTGGCTGTGGCTCCGTTGGGCATGAGTACCATTCGTGTGCTAGGCTGAGCTTCAAGCGCTCGTTGCAGACCAAGGCCGCCTGACAGAGGGGAGACGGCAGCGCCGCAAATGCCCGCGCCCGGCGGGATACTCGCAGGAGGGAGAGGATAGCATGCGTTTCCACACGATTCTTGGCGCCTTTGCCGCACTCATTGCTTTCTCTGGACTGCCATCCGCAGTCGCCGTGGATGTCGTCGACCTGAGCCATGCGGCCATCGTGGTTCCCGACGGCAACGCGGTCCTCGCGAAGGCCGCCCAGATGCTGGGGGAAGAGGTCCAACGCAGAACCGGCATTGAACTCCCGGTGTCTGGTCAACTTGGCTCTCCCCAAGCGCCATCGATCGTGCTGGGTACCGTCGCGGCACTGCCAAGCTCCGTCGAACTTCCCAGCGCGGTGCAGGTTCCCGAAGACGCGGAGGGATACACATTGCTTGTAGATTCTCCTTCGGAGAAAGCGCCCGTCGCCTATCTCATCGGACGCGACGAGCGTGGCGCGCTGTTTGCAGCGGGCCGCTTCATTCGAGAAGCGCGCCTGGAGAAAGGTGCAATCATGCTACCGCCCGCGCTTGCCATCTCGTCGGAGCCCCGCTACCCCATGCGCGGCCATCAGATCGGCTACCGTCCCACCGCAAACAGCTACGATGCGTGGGACCTGAAGACCTATGAGCAGTACGTGCGCGACTGCGTCATCTTTGGGTCCAATTCAATTGAAATCATCCCCAGCCTCCGCGAAAACGACCTTCGAGCGTCTGTCATGCCAGTTCCGCAGGAAGCCATGAACGTGCAGATTGCAGAAATGCTCCATTCATATGGTCTCGACGTGTGGCTCTTTATCGGCCTTGACGGCGATGTCCAGAAGCCCGAGGAATGGCGCAGTGAATTGGAGGCACGCGACCGCCTGTTTGCGTTGCTGCCCGCGGTCGACCACGTGATGGTGCCCGGAGGCGACCCCGGCCACACCGAGCCGGCAATCCTGATGCCGTGGCTTCAGGAGATGGCCGCCGTCCTGCACAAGCATTTCCCGAAGGCCGGCCTGTGGGTTTCCAACCAGGGCTTCACCGATGAACAGAATGAAGTCTTCTTCAAGTATCTTCATGAGAAGCAGCCCGACTGGTTGGCCGGCGTCGTCTTCGGCCCGTGGACAAAGATCGACGCCAGGGAAGAGCGCGAACGCACGCCTTCCCGCTATCCGATTCGACTCTATCCCGATATCACGCACTGTATTCGTTGCCAGTATCCCGTCCCTGAATGGGACCCCGCGTTTGCGCAAACCATCGGGCGCGAACCCACCAACCCCCGTGCCACGGAGTCCGCGCACATACACAATGTCACCGCGTCATTCGCCAATGGTTTTGTTTCCTATTCTGATGGCTGCCACGACGATCTCAACAAGATGATCTGGAGCGCGTTCGCCTGGGATCCGGATGCGGACGTGAAGGGGATCGTGCGCGATTACGCGCGCGTCTTTTTCGGTGAGGCCTATGCCGATGATGCCGCTGAAGGCATCTGGATGCTCGAAGCCAACTGGCGAGGAAGCGCCGCCAAGAATGAGGGGATCGACAAGACCCTCGATCACTGGATTGCGCTCGGGCAGCGCGCCGGCGCGGACCTGGCAGACAACTGGCGTTTCCAGTTGTATCTGCTGAGGGCCATGAGCGATGCGTACGTCCGCGCCCGCGTGATCGCCGAAGCCGCGCAAGACGAACAAGTCTATGCTGCACTGGATCGCGCGAAGACCGATGGCGTTAAGAAGGCATTACGCGCCGCCGCGGAAATCCTTGAAGCCGATGGAGAGTTCCGGGTCCGGCAAGACCTGCGCGTGCGCATCGAGGAACTCGCGTTGAAGATGAATCAGAGCATCGGTATGCAGTACTCGATCTACGAGCCGTACCTTGCGAGCAACAGCGAGCGCAACGCCCTCCTCGACAACATCGACCGCCCGCTCAACGACCGGCTCTGGCTGGCCAAGCAGATCGAGGCAATCGGCGAACTGAAGAGCGAGAAGAAGCAACTCGCGCAGATCGACGTGCTCGTCCATTGGGAGTCACCTGCGCCGGGCGCCATCTACGACGACCTCGGTTGCGCGTGGAAGCAGCCCCACCTCGTTCGGCAAGTCACGTGGGCCGAAGATCCTGGCTATGTGCACGGGCCGCAGGAAGAGCACAACATCAGCGTGGACAAATTTTCGCGCAAAGCAAGCGACGACCGGTTGTCCTGGCTGGATCAGGCCCAGACGCAGTTCGGCACACCGCTTCAAATGCGCTATGAAGGACTCGATTCCAAGGCCGCGTACCGCATTCGCATCACCTACGCGGGCCGCTACAAAGCGAGCATGCGTCTCGTGGCCGATGGCATGCATGAGATTCATGGACCTTTGCCGCAGCCGGACCCGGTGTGGCCAGTCGAGTTTGACGTGCCGCGGGCGGCTACGGAAGACGGCACACTCGACCTGGAATGGCAACTCGCGGAAGGCAGGGGATGCCAAGTCGCGGAGGTGTGGCTTATACCGCAGCCGTAAACAAGTGATTCGCTGGATGCCTATCGTCTGCGGAAGGGATTAAGTCTGCCGAACGCGTGCAGGAGGCGCGACCAGATTCCGCGCGGTTTCGCTCCGCCCGGTACATAGTCCGTGGTTTCCGGCGTGGGCGTGGGTTCCGAAAACTGCACCTTCATTTCGGGCAGATCGGCCTCGCTGGTCCCTGGAATACTGATGCCGGTGGCCTGCTTATAGATGTGCGCGAGGGCCAGCCGGAACTCTCTCGCATCCTGGTACCGTTCGTCCGCGGATTGGGCCATGGCCTTCTCCACGAAGTCGTCGGTTTCCTTGGGCAGGTCCGGCACCAGGTCCGTGAGACGTGTATTCAGTTTCGGCAACTCGCCGGAAACGAGCTGATAGAATAAGACGCCCAGCGAATAGATGTCGGCGCGCTTGTCCACGCCGGCCGCGCTGAGCCGCTGCTCCGGGGCCATGTAGTCCTGCTTGCCGAGGCTGACCCCGATCATCGTGAAGGCCGACTGCACGTTGGTGAGCTTCGCCAATCCGAAATCCAGCAGCTTCACCTGCCCGTTTCGCAACACCATGACGTTGTCGGGGCTGATGTCGCGGTGCACCGTGAACTGATGCGCGTGTTCGAGGGCGTGGCACAACAGGCTGAGAATGCGTACCGTGCTGCCCAAGCCCAGCTTGCCTTTCTTCCGAATCCACTTGAAGAGGCTTACGCCATCCACATACTCCATCGTGTAGAAGAGCAGAGCCCCAATCTGCCGGGCGTCGTAGACTTTGACGATGCACGGATGATCGAGCTGACGCGCGGCCGCGACTTCCCGCACGAAGCGCTTCACGGCGTGGCTGCTGGAGAGGTACTGCGGCAGGAGGGTCTTCAAGGCGACGGGCTGCTGCATCTCGCGGTCCCACACCAGGTACACCATGCCCATGCCGCCCCGGCCGAGCATCTTCTGGACCTCGTAGCGGTCCGCGATTAGTTCGCCCGGTTTGAACCCCGCAGTGACCTTCTTCAGCGTTTCCCGGTCAAAGGTCTGCGGGGTACTGGGCGTACTGGGTGAACTGCTGTTGTCCGAACTGTCAGTGTCCATCTGGTTCCCCACCAGGATTGTTTGGCGTCGCCTTCAGCCAGAAAACCCACGCGTCCGCATTCTAACACAAAAGGCAGATGCTCAAACCAGCCTTATATTTACCCGGAAATCCGGAAGCGCAGAATGGTCAGGAGAGCCGCTACCCCGTCTTTCCAGGTGATCTTCTTGCCTTCCGCATAGCTCCTCCCGCTGTAGCTTATGGGCACCTCGTATATGCGCAGGCCGCGCCGGGCTACCTTGGCCGTGAACTCCGGTTCGAATCCGAAACCGTCTGACACGATGGTCAACCCATCGAGCACCTCCCTGCGAAAGGCCTTGTAACACGTTTCCATATCCGTAAGGTTGAGATTGGTGAGCGCATTCGACAACAGCGTCAGCAGCTTGTTGCCCACAGAGTGCCAGAAGTAGAGCACCCGGTGCGGCCCCCCGAGGAAACGGGAACCATATACGACATCGGCCCGGCCGTCCAGGATGGGCTCCAGCAGCGCGGCGTAGTCGCGGGGGTCATACTCCAAATCCGCGTCCTGGATGATCACGACGTCGCCGGAGACGCGCGCGAACGCCGTGCGCAATGCGGCGCTCTTCCCCAGATTACGATCATGCTGGAGGAGGACCAAGCCTGGTGTGTCAGACAGGGCCGAAAGCCGCTCCCACGTGCCGTCCGTGGAACCGTCGTCGACCACGATCATCTCCACCTCGTAAGGTGTGGCTCGGACACGCGCGATGACCTCCCCCACGGTTTCTGCTTCGTTATACGCCGCAATCACGACTGATATCCGCATGACCGATCCCCAACTTCAATCCCGCGCACATTGATAAGAGTTCGTCACCAGCATACCCGGATCGCACGGAAGATGCATTGCCTGTTCCACAGCATCCACATGGCATGTTTTCAGAGGCTTTCGGAGGACATTCATCCCATATTCCGCACAAGCCCGTGCTATACTCACCTGAGCGTTCGGCAACGATCGCCGGGTCCACCGAATCATCCATGAGGGGGTATATCTATGCATGCCGTTTTCACTTCCGATCGCCTCTTTCGCTCCGCGATGCTTCTGACCGCATTGCTTCTTGCCACCATCCTGCCCTGCATGACTTCAAATGCCCAGCCCGGCCGCGCGCGCATCACGCCTTCGGTTGTGACGCTGGCCCCGGGTGCAACGCAGCAGTTCAAGGTCATTATGATGGCCGAACGCATGTGGGGTGCACGGCTGGCCGAGGGCGTCAAGTGGGCGGTCAACAACATCCCCGGCGGCAACGAGGTGCTGGGCACGATTACGAAGGACGGTGTCTATCAGGCCCCAGCGACGGTTCCGGCGGTGCGCGAAATCCACATGTGTGCCGAGGCTCCGGAACCCACGAATCACCTTCTGTTCGCCACCGTCCTCATGGAGAAGGAAGGACCCGCCTACGAGTTTGTGGGCACATGGGGTGAGGCCAAGGAGGGGGCAAAGTACTTCACCGACCCCCACTGTATCGAGTTCGACAACGACGGCAATGTCCTCATCGCCGATTACCTCGCGGATCGCGTGCTGCGATTCACGCCCGACGGCAAGTACCTCGGTATGATTGGACTCGGCTCTGGAGAAGGGCCGGGCCAGACCAAGAAGCCGCGGGTGGTGGGCGTGGACGTCGAGGGCCGAATCTTCGTGACGGACGAAAAGAGCGACAAGCCGCGCGTCCAGGTGTTCGATTCGAAGGGAAAATTCCTCCAGATCTTCGCGCCGAAAGGCACACGGCCCGGCGACATCCTGCGGGCTCACGGAATGGACTGGGACGCCCAGCAGCGCCTCTTCATCACCGACGTGGATAATATGCGCGTGTCGGTCTACGACAAGGAGGGCGCGTTCCTCTACACCTTCGGAGAGGATGCGGACGGCATGGCGGACTTTAACGCGCCCCACGGTCTCGCCGTGGACCCCGCGGGAGAAGTGTTCGTCTGCGGCTACTATGGCCCTTGCAAGAAGTTCACGCCGGAGGGCGGCTACTTGTTCTCGTTTGCGGAAGGCGACCCGCCCGATGGACATGTGTATGTCCACAGCATCTCTGACGACCAATGGGGCAACGTGTACCTCATGGTGCGCGGCCAGCGCGGGTATGGCGGCGCCATGCAGGACAACGAGGGCAAGACCGTCAGCATTCTCAAGTACAACAACAACGGCGACTACATCGCCAGCATTGCCCTCGCGGTTTCCGAGCACAAGGAAAACTGGGCCACCGTGGACGAAGAGGGCAACGTCTATGCCCTCTTCGAATCGGGCGACCGCTTCGGCGTGCAGATCTACGCGCCGCGGTGATGTCGAGAGCGGTCCATAGATTGCACGGCGCGGCATCGCCGCAACTGAAGAAGAGGATTGTCCGCAGATGGCGCAGATGAACGCAGATGATGCGGACGAACGCAAATGAACGCCGATGAACGCCAATGAAAAGGACATGTACTGAGACCGCGTGTGCCCTCTTGAGGCCTGAAGGGCCGGCACCATGTGAGCCCAGGGCAGAGCGAAGCGCCGCCCTGGGTAAACAACGGTCCCCAAATCTTGAGCGCTGAAGGTGCGACACCAACCCGGTGGCTTGGCGATAGAACCACAGGTTCTCGCATCCTATGGAGTGCGGCGGCTTGCCGCTGCTTTGCCAAAGCAAGCTTGCTTGCGGCTTTAGCAAACGGCAGAGGACGGGAATGCGACCTATCGATTTCTGAATGGCGGTCTGGTAGTTGCGAGCAAGTCAGTGCAGAGCGTGGAGTGACATGAGCGCAGATTCACTCGACAAGGCAATCGCCGCAATCCTCGAACGCAGCGAGCCCATTGACTACGAGGGGCTGCTGCGCTGGCCCAATCCTCCCTCTTCCTCACCTGCCGCTGCGAGAATCTACAAGACATTCAAGCTGTGCAAGCGAATCGCGGCCCCGCCTCCTGATGCCTCGCAAGACGATCCGGAGGAACCTCAGGACATAGAAGAATGGCTGTCACAATCAGAAGCACAGATGGTAGAGATGAACGTCCAGTTGGCGAGGATGAAGGCCAAAATGGACGAGATGAAGGCCGAGATCCAGGATATGCTAGCCGGGAACTTGGAGGAGAAGCACTCCAAAAACTGGATACCATCTGTTGACACGCACTCCTTGTCGAGTGAGCCGCCGATTACCGGAAGACTCGACTATTCGCAGGCGGATGCATCGGAGGAGGAGTGGCTTGCGGCTAAAGAGTACTTGGACAAATACCGTGTCCCTCTTCGAAATTTGATCCGAGTCGAAGATGTCGCAGATTGGCGTGTTTTCCTCAAGCCTCGCGGATACTTCCAACGCGCCTCCGCATTGCATACATCGCTGTACTCCGCTGTGAAGCTACTCTGCCTGGCGGCTGTTTACCACAGCCTTCGCGAGAGAGAGGATGATTGGGACCGTTACCTGCTCGCCGCCATCCGGCTCACGCTGAGCGCCAGCAGCATACAACTCGCGATGAGTCATTTGGTTTACTGCGGAGGTGTGGCACAAGTGACGCGCGCGCTGGAATTCGTGCTCGGTCGTTCATGGCCGCCGACCGAAGCACTGGCGCAGCTGGAGGCTGGTTTGCGTAGTCTTGACGATGAAGAGCTTCTCGCCCGCACGTATGTGACGGAGCGCGTATTCATGCTCGAAGAGCGGCGCAGGAAGACAAAGAGCGGGCTGCGCGGTTCCGGCTGGTGGAGACATATGCCGGGGAAGCGATCCGCGGCGTTCTATCTCGAACAGATGACCGGTCTGATTCGCGTAGCGAACCGTCCACCCAACGAACGCACACCGGCATTCCTGGACGCGTATAAGCACGTGCAGAGCGGCAAGAAGTTCAGCAGTACTCGGTCGAGCATTGAGACCCTGATTGCTCCTTGTGCATTCGCAAACCAGTTGGCGCTGGTGAGAGTCCGCCTCGCACGGGCCGCTTTGGCCATCAGGGCAAATGAAAGCAGAGATGGGGATTGCCCAATACCCCAGGAGTTGCTGCCGCGCGACCCGTTCGACGACGCGCCGGTTCGTCACCGACAGATCGACGGCGGGTTCATGGTCTACAGCGTAGGATGGGATGGAGTGGACAGCGGAGGAAGCGAGGACGCCATGGACAAGTCTTGGTGGCCGCCGGGCCTTGCTCCAATCGGCAGAATTGCGAAGGACATCGTGTTCAAGATCGCGCTTGGTGCCGGTAAGCTACCAACACTTACGGGACAGTCTTTTCCTTAGTCGTGGAGAGTTCGATCCCCGCCTTTGGGGATATGGCGTTCCAGGATATGTGGCCGCAAAGTGCGTCGTTCAAGAAGTCGTGTCGAAGGGGAGGAACGGAAAATGTTCAAGAAGAGTATGTGGTTGCTTGCTTTTGCCGTTGCGCTGGCTGCACAGGCGCAACACATGAAGGTCGAGAAGACCACCGTGCCGATGGCACCGGCGAAGAAGCTCATCAAGGCCGACCTCTTTCCTACGGATTTCCTGCTTGGCGACAGCAACTATCATTCGATGGTGGCCGCGTCGGACGGCAACATCTACTTCAGCGTCGACACGCACAACATCGCGTACGCGTGCCGCTTCTATCGCTTCGATCCGCGAACCGAAACCATGACCATGGTGGCGCAGATGGACCAGGTGCTCGGCGAGGACGCGGCCACGCATGTGGCGCAGGGCAAGATCCACACGCCGTTCTTCGAGCATCAAGGCAAACTATGGTTCGCCACGCACCTGTCGTTTTACGCAGGCGAACTGCCCGGATTCGACTCGGGCAACCGCGTGCCCTACCAGGGTGGACACTTCATGAACTATGACCTTGCCACGGGCCAGTTCGAAGACCTCGCCCATGTCTTTCCGAGCGAGGGCATCATTACGATGACCATGGACACCAGGAACGAAGTCCTCTACGGCCTCACCTGGCCCTCAGGCATGCTCGTTTCCTACGATGTCAAGAAGAAGGACCTGCGTTTTTGGGGCGCCGTCCAGGGGCGCGGCGAACTCGGCCATCACCCGCACGAGTGGGACCGCGTCTGCCGCACCCTCGGCGTGGACCCCGACGGCAACGTCTATGGCTCCACCATGGACGGCCGCATTTGGAAGTACGATCCGAAACTGGAGCGGCGCGTCTCCTATATCGATGGACTCGACCTGAGCCGCTTGCCGTTATCCCAGTCCGCGGAGGAAACCCTCAGAGGTGATTTCCAATACAACTGGCGCGTGGTGGAGTGGAACGAGAAGACGCAGAGCTTCTGGGGCATCCAATGGGAGACGACCACGCTTTTTGAATTTGTCCCCTCGGCGAACTACGTGCGGAGCGTGGGCGAGCTAAGGCACGAGGCCTACCAGGGCATGCCGCGCAACCCCGAGATCAGCCAGCTCGGCTTTATACTCGCGCCCAACAACACGATCTACTACCTGGCCAACGGCCCCGCGGTAGACATCGAAGGCCGGCCCGCGGCGCAGTCCAATGTCTATCTGTTCACCTACGCCATCGATACTGGCCGCATGATCAACCATGGCCCCGTGTTTTCACGCGACGGACGCCGCGTCTTCTTCACGGCAAGCCTCTGCATCGGCGCCGATGATCACCTCTACACCGTCGCCTGGGTCGAGGCGACCGACCCCGAGCGCATCAAGACCATCAGCGAAGCCCGCAGCTTCGGGCCCGTCGAAACCGCGCGCATGCTCTACGAGATCATGCTCGTCCGTCTACCCAAGTGGCAGACCTTCGTGAAGGAGTAGGACGAAGTCGTGAAGCAACGCGGGTGCGCCCGAAGGTACGCAACACAGGGGTACGGGCGTCTCGCCCATAATTGGTTTCTCATACGGGCGGGACGCCCGTAGCCCCTGTCTTTCCTACCCCTGTGCTTCGTACCCCTGGTTTCTGCTTGCGCCGTTACTCAGTTGACATCTCCGCCTTCCCGGCGGATACTCATTCGAGGGGCAATGTGGGCCAGTAGGCTTTCGTATTGCAAACGCGGGCGTCTGTGAGGAGAGTTCGCGTAGCGTTAGAGGGCAGTGTATTGCCGGCAGCTCGTGTGGATGGAGCAGTTCACGCGGTCTTCGGATAACCATGTGCGGGGGTGGGCATGGAAGCGTATCGCCTTACATTTCAGTTCCTTACAATTCTCGCGGTGCTGTTCGCACTGTTGCTGGGGGGGCCGGTTTGGGCAGCGCCGCCGACGGTCAACTTCACCGCTAACCGGACCCTCGGCGGTCCTAACCTGTCGGTATCCTTCGCGGACCAGTCCGTGGCCACGACACCGCCCATCACCGCATGGTCCTGGGACTTTGGCGATTCAGGCACGAGTACCCAGCAGAATCCCGTCCACACCTACACCCTACCCGGGAGCTATGCAGTCACCCTGACGGTGACGACTTCAGAGGGCACCTTCCCGCTCGCCAAGACTGCGTACATCCATATCGCGGATACAAGCGATCTTGCCTCAGGCGCGATCGACTTGGCGTCTGCCACGATTGTCACCAACCCCGGCACTTTGCCGAACGCCGAAGCCAAGGCCGCCGAGATCCTGAGTGAAGAAGTTCAGAAGCGCACGGGTCTGTCGTGGTCCGTCACGTCCACATGGCCCGGCTCGGGACTCGTCATTGCGCTGACTTCACAGACTGGATATCCCGGCCTCGGTGCTGAGGGCTATCGCCTCTTCGTCGAAGAAGGCAGCCCCGGCGCGGACATTGTGTGGGTCATCGGCGCGGATGCCCGTGGCACGATGTACGGCGCGGGCAAACTGCTGCGCAGCCTCACGTGGGGAACGTCCAGCGCCAGCCTCTCTGCGGCGCCAAACGTGACCACCACGCCTGCCTACCCCCTGCGCGGGCACCAGATGAGCTATGGCAACACAAACAAC
>JADLCA010000533.1 GCA_020847495.1 Candidatus Hydrogenedentota bacterium
AACTGAAAGAGATCATAGAGAAGCAATAATCTCGGATTTAGGGCACGCGAGCAACGCCGCTCACCCAATGGCTGGAGAATTGAAAGAACAAAACATGAAGGCAGAATTCACAGCAATTATCGAACCCGCACCTGAGGGTGGGTATTGGGCAATCTGCCCCGAGGTGCCCGGGGCCAACGGACAGGGCGAAACCATAGAGGAAACGAAGAGTAGTTTGCGCCAGGCTATTGTATTGATTTTGGAGGACCGCAAGGCCGACATTCTTCGGGGATTGCCTGACGATGCCATACAGGAGAAAGTTGTTGATTGGATGAAGCGCCGGGACCTCGAACGCAAATTGAGAATTGCTGGCTGCTACTTGAAAAGAGAAGATGCTTCGCATTCGCTCTGGATTAATCCGAAAACCGGGGTGATCGAGGCGGTTCCCCGCCACGTCGAAATCAAAGACTCTTTGGCCTAAAGGACTCTCAAGAACTTGAATGCGGAATAGGCCACCGAACCACGCACATGCAGCAGACGGCTGACGCCACTGCTGATTTCCCCCGTTAGACGCCAAGGAGACATCATGACGGTCAAACGTATGGACAACGTCGGCATCGTGGTAGAAGACATAGATGCCGCGATCGAGTTCTTTACCGAACTTGGCCTCGAAATCGAGGGGCGCGCCCCAATCGAGGGAGACTGGGCAGATGGTGTCACCGGATTGCGCGGCATGCGCGTTGAGATTGCCATGATGCGTACGCCGGACGGTCACAGCCGGCTCGAGTTGTCCCGATTCTTGGCGCCGCCAGTGGTTGCCGATCACCGCAACGCCCCGGTGAACGCTCTCGGCTACCTACGCGTCATGTTCGCCGTGGAGGACATCGACGATACGCTCGCCCGGCTCGGCAAGCACGGCGCGGAACTCGTCGGCGAAGTGGTCCAGTACAAAGACGCGTATCGGCTCTGCTACATCCGCGGCCCCGAAAGAATTCTCATCGGGCTCGCCCAAGAACTCGGCCAGCACGCTTCCCAATGAGTACACGGAAAAGTGCCGAATTGCCTCTTCAATCCTGACAATCCTGTTATCCTGATCAAAAAGGTATTGATCCTGAATCTCGAGTGCAGTCCATCCCCTCCGTGGCCCCTGCTCTCCGCCAAGCGCCTATTCTTCCACTCTCAGAAACAGGATGGTGGCGTCATCGGAAGGCGTATGCTCACCCAGGTAGGCGTCCAGCGCTTCGTGCTGGACAGCCAGCAAATCCTGGAGTGGGAGGGAGGCATGGTCCACCAGCACCTGTTGCACGCGTTCTTCGGAGTACTGCTTCAACTCCGCGTTCACCGCTTCGGTGAGCCCGTCGGAATAGAGCAGCAACGTGGAGCGCGAGCGCAATGGAATCGTGATCGTCTCGAACTCCGTGTCCACCGAGACGCCAAGCGGCATTCCCTTTGTGCTTGAGACCCGCACTGGTTCACCCAGTGCATCGGATACAAAGAGCGGGGGACAATGGCCCGCCAGTGAAATGTGCAGGGCGGACGCGTTCGTGTCCACCACCACCAGCGCCGCGGTCACGAAATGCCCGTCCCGCTTGAATTGCTGACACAAGGCCCGGTTCGCATTCGCAAGTATCTCTCCCGGCTCGCTATCGTTCCCCGACAGGGACTGCACGGTGCTCAGGCACCGCGCCGCGAGCAGCGCTGCAGTCATGCCCTTGCCTGTCGCGTCGCCGATGAGCACGGCGGTCTTCCCCGGCCCCAGCTCCCAATAGTCGTAGAAGTCGCCGCCGACCTCCTTTGCCTGGCGGTTCCATCCTGTCAGCCGCAGCCGCCCATACTCACGCACGCCCGGCTCAGGCAGCAGCGATTGCTGAAGGTTGGCCGCCACCCGCAACTCCGTCTCCAGTTGCTCCCTGCGCCGCGTCTCCTCCTGCTGCGCCGCGATGTGCTCTTCCAACGAACGCGCCATCGTGTTCAGGACGTGCCCCAGCACACGCGTTTCCGTGGGACCGTATTCGGGCGCCTTGGCCATCAGTTCGCCGCGTCCATACTGCTCGGCGATTTCCACCACGTCATGCAGCGGCTTCGTGATAGACCGGCTCAAGAACAGGCTCGCGAACGCGGCGCCCACCGCGATACACACCGCGATGAATGTGAGGAGCATGGCATTCGACCGCACCAGATTGCGCACGGTAGCCGTCCGCAGTTGAATGAGCGATCCTTTCAACGGGGACTGATTCGCAGTCTCGAAGCGTATCATGACCGACACGGAGCCCCGTCTGTGCGTCACGAGAGGCTCTTCGTCGCCTTGTGCGCGCAGATTGTTCCAGAGCGCCAGGATGGCCTCATCGTCCAGGAGGGTCTCGTCCTCCGGATACTCCACGGCCTTGACGACTCGGTCCCCCTCGAAGATCACGGCCACTTGCGCCGCATCGATGATCGTTGCGAACTGCTCCAAATCCTGCACGATCTGGCGGCGGAATCCCGAGGGCGGCGTCGACTCGTCTCCATCTGGGCGCAGGGGTGGGCGGGCCTGCCCATTGCGCCGCATGGGGCCACCCGATGGCGGTCTTTCCTCTCCCGCGCGAGGAGGCGGAGGTTCTTCCAGGAACCGTGAAATCGCCTCGTGCCGCTGATCGAACGCGGCGCCCACCAGCAGCGCGTATGCTTTACCGGCCTCAATGGCCTGCTGACGCATCAAGCCCACAGACGAGAAAACGAGCGCCCCGCCCAGCACCGCCGCCACGATCAGCGCGAAGGCGCTCGTGACAAGCGCCACCCGCACGGCAAACCGTTTCATCGTTGGACTTCCCCCCTTCCCTGGCGCCGCCGCCGGCCAAATGCTCCACGTGCGCCGGAACACGATTCCTGCGTCCCCATGGTAGGCAACCCATGGCACGGATGTCACCTTCGCCCGCGCGAGCTTACACACCCGCGTGTGGTACCATTCGCCGGAACCAAGGGTTCTTGGCATGCGGGGCCTCCACGGCAAGGCGTTGGAGACTCCTGCTGACCCCGGCGGAATTCTCCAGGATGAATGCACCCGGCGCTCAACGCGCCCGGTCCACGCAAGGAAGACACGCTCCACATGATCGGAATCGTTGTGAATGGCGTCTGGCATCCCGGCATTGGCGACCCCACGCTCATGGGGTGGGCCATCACAATCGGCTATCTCGCGAGTGCCGCTTCCTGCGCTGCCCTGGCGGTTCGCGACGCCCTCCGGCAACCCCGCCCGGCGACCCGGCACACGTGGCGGTTCTGGGCCATCCTTTCGGTTCTGCTGCTTCTGCTTGGCATCAATAAGCAGCTCGACCTGCAAACGTGGCTTTGGCTCGTGGGAAGGCAGATGGCCCGCGAACAAGGCTGGTACGAACAGCGCCGCTGGGTTCAGGTCGCCTTCACGGCCGGGATTGCCCTTTCAGGACTAGTGCTCCTCGCAGCCCTGTTCAAATACAGCTATCTCGGGCACGGCCGATACCTCGTCGCGCTCACGGGCGTCACCTTCCTGGTCTGCTTCGTTGTGGCCCGAGCCATCTCCATCGAGCACGTGGACCACTTCCTGGGTATTTCAGTCGGACCGATGAATATGAATCGCCTGCTGGAGGCCGGAGGAATCATGCTGGTCTTGGCCGCATCGCTGTATGCAAACGGCGTGCGGCCCCGCGAGTAGGCCGCTTTCCCCATCGTTGAATCGGTACATGGCAGGGCAGAGGGACCCCAAAAAGACAGGAAGACCTGCCGTCCCGCTCGGGCGCAACGGCAGGCCTATCCCCGGTATGAATTCCCTGCGTTTCTTTCAGCTCTTCGTGCGGCGCCACTGTGCGGCGGCCATCCCCGCGAGCCCAATACCGAGCAACGTCATCGTGGCCGGTTCCGGCACGGGCTGACCATCACGGTTCGCGGTAAGCGAATAATCCGTTCCATTCAAGCGCGCCGTGAAGATCCATGACTCCGTAGCCTGAATCCAGGACGCAATATCAGCATCGAGGGCAGCCTGGGTATTTACGCCATACGCGCCCCACCACGCCATGCCCGCCGTGCCGATCACGCCCGACTGACCGGCCGCATTTGTGTAGTTTTCCCATTTCGTCGGCTCGAGCCACGATTGACCGTAGTAGCTCAGATAGAAGTCGTCAACGTCCCCGTCCCAGACATTCGTGAGGTTAATCTGGAATAGGTCGTTGTTGCCGAGGTTCGCGACCGTCTCGTCGGGAATCCAATAGATGAAGGTAAGCCGGTTGCCCAGATCGCCGAAGCTGTACACGACCTCGTCCTGAATCTCGAAGTCGGTGGTACCCACGTTGGCAGGATTGATCCCGTTTGCCATGTTCACAAAGGTCCCGTTGGCTGCCGCTGCGTATGCAGCTGCCAACCAAGCGGGGTAGTCAGCACTGCCATACACATTCGGTGCGGCATCCACATACAGGTAAATCGGATCAGCGCCCGCCACCCCGCCAAACGTGAGCGCCATCGCACAGACCGCAACACACGACCACAACAACTTCTTCATGTTTGCTTCCCCTTTCGACAATTGCACTTCCTGTTCCGCACCATCCTGTCCTATCAAAGCACTGCTGGAGCCAGAATCCCCTTAGCAAGTCCTTATCCGGTAGAACCCCCGACTCTTCGGCCCCCACGTCGCTCCTTGGGCGAGCGCCTTCACTTTGCCGAGAAGTCCATCAACTTGTAAGCGCGAGAGCGGAATGCATGCCTTCCCGCGTTTCACCAATTGAAGTCTCTTCTTTTCGAAAGGCATGCAAGTTTCGCGCCACTAGGATTTCCCCGTAAGTTCGCTGTATGCCGCACCCCCGTACCGGGGTCTTGAGTACATCTTAACCTATTCCAGAACAAGCAGATCTGTGGGTGTCTCTTTCCTTGTGCACGCTGCCGGCAGCCTTGCTATCGGTGATACTCGAACACAACAACTCTAGCTCGCACGCATAGAAGTTGTTCAGTGCCGACCATTTGTTTGCGTGCGCGTATGCTGTCCGGTGAGCACTATTTGATGCAGAAGGCCCCTGCGGAAACGATGACCCGCAGGGGCCGATCAACTCTCGGATGCCGCCTTCTGTCCGGCCTCAAACCTAACCGAGCCGCTTGCGCAGCCTGCTCAGGGCCAAGCCGCCCAAGCCAAGTCCCAGCACGGTCATGGTGGCGGGCTCAGGAACCGGGGCCTGCGCATTTACGAAGGTACCCTCGTACTGCGTTCCGGCAACGGTCAGAGTCAAGTTCGCTATCTCGCGCATCTGCGACCCGTACGAGTTGTTGCTGTTTACCGTGTCGCCCCAAATCAAGGCCAGACCGTGATTCGCATCAAACATCGTGCCCCACGCATCCCAACCTCCGGTCGGGCTTCGCTGGTAGTCGTACACGCCCGCGATGGTCAGGTCACGAATATCCGCCCACTGAAAGTTCGTGTACGGATCTCCATACGTTGTAGACAAGCCGTTGTGTTCATAGACCGCCATGTTCGCGGTTGTGGTTACGTTCGTGAAGTCGAGGGTCATCCGGCTCCACCCATTGATGGGGTCGATCACGCTCACGGCTCCAATCCCTGAGGAAGTGGGGGCGAAAATCCCGTAGTGCCCCAATCCATCGGTCAAAAAGAAGTTAATCGTAGGGTATCCGCCCAGCGTGTTGTGGTACTCGAAAGACAGGATGAGGCTGTCCAGTGTCTGTCCATACGCAACGTCCGTCATGGCGAAGGTCCTCAT
>JADLCA010000534.1 GCA_020847495.1 Candidatus Hydrogenedentota bacterium
ACGAGACCTGGGACGGCGCGCGCTGGCCCTTCCGCGCGACATCGCAGATCCCACTGCGATACAGGATATGGTGCGCGAGACGATTGCGTGCTTCGGCGTAATTGACATCCTCGTCAACAACGCCGGATACGCGCAGTTCCGCCCGTTCCATGAGCTTACGGCCGAGGAGTGGCAGCAGACCCTGGATGTGAATCTCACTGGTCCGTTCCACTGCATCCAGGCGGTGCTGCCGGGGATGATGGCCCGGCGCTCCGGGCGCATCATCAATATCTCGAGCGTCGCGGGGCTCAAGCCGCTGCCGCACCAGAGCGCGTACTGCGCGTCCAAGCACGGATTGAACGGCCTGACCAAGGTCTTGGCGATGGAGCTGCGTCCTTACGGAATCGGCGTGCATGCGATATGCCCCGGCGGTGTGGACACCAGGTTGACGCGCGAGGCGATGCCCGACCGCGACAAGTCAAACTGGATGACTCCCGAGGACATCGCGCACGCGTGCCTGTATCTGGCAACGCTCAGTCCGCGCGCAACCACGGACGAACTGGTGATCCGGCGTTACGATAGCGTACCGATTGGAGGCTAGGCATTGCCTGTGCCACTTTCAGATGCCGCGATGCGAACCTATCGCGGCGGAGTGCTTGCCCAGTGAACGAGACTCCGCCACCAGGAACGCAGACCACGATGGGGGACGGCCAATCGCCTGACCCTTCGCAAGCGCCCGAGTGCCTGGAAGGCACGGTTCAGCGGATCGTGTTCGAGGGGAAGGACTCGGGGTTTCTGGTGGGCCGCTTGAACCGCAAGGATCGGCAGGGCATTGCAACTTTCGTGGGAACAGGGTTGGCCGTATCGCCGGGCGAGACGGTGCGCCTGTGGGGACGCTGGATCGATGACAAGAAGTTCGGGCGCCAGATGCGCGTGGAGCGCTACCAGATTGTCTTGCCGTCCACCGCGGCCGCGATTGAAAAGTATCTCGGGTCGGGCCTCATTGAAGGCATCGGGCCGGTCTACGCCAAGCGTTTGGTGAAGGCATTCGGTGTCGAGACGCTGCGCATCATCGATGAAGAGCCCGGGCGCCTGCGCGACGTCGAAGGTATCGGCAAGAAACGCGCCGCACAGATTCGCGAAGCGTGGCTCGCCCAACACGCGGTGCAGTCTATCATGCTCTTCCTGCAGGGACACGGCATCGCGCCATCCATGGCGGTGCGCATCTACAAGCACTATGGCGACAAGGCGGTGGCAATACTCAGGGACAACCCCTACCGGCTCGCAGAGGACATCCCGGGAATCGCCTTCAAGACCGCAGATGAAATCGCCGCGCAGCTCGGCATCGAAGCGGACTCCCCCAAGCGGGCGGCCGCGGGTCTGCTGCACACGTTGCGCAAGGCATCCGGCGAAGGGGATGTGTTTCTTCCCGTGGATGAACTGACCACGCATGCAAAGGAACTCCTGGCGACTGAGGGTGCTCCGTTGGATGCCGCCCTCGCGGATATGGTTGGCTCAGGCCGCGCCACGCGCGAAGGGGATCGCGCGTTCCTGCCCGCATTGCACGCGGCGGAAACGGGTTGCACGCGCTTGCTCAAGCGCCTGCTCTCGGTACCCGGCGAGCATGTGACTATTGATACGGAGAAAGCCATCACCTGGGTTGAGAAGACGAACAAGCTGCAGCTTTCGGAAGAGCAGCGAGAAGCGATTCGGCTTGCCGCGCGGACGAAGGTCATGGTCATCACCGGTGGACCGGGCACGGGCAAGACCACGCTTTTGAACGGGCTGATCTCCATTTTCGCGCGCAAGGGGTTGGACATTCGTCTGGCCGCGCCGACGGGGCGCGCGGCGAAACGCATGACGGGGGCGACCGGACGCGATGCGCTCACCATCCATCGGCTGCTGGAGTGGAGCCCCAAGTTCGGCGGGTTCACGCGGCACGACGGGAACCCCCTGTCCACGGACCTCGTCGTGATTGACGAGTCGTCCATGGTGGACATTGTGCTGATGCATCATTTGCTGAAAGCCTTGCCGCCGGAGGCGCGGCTTATTCTTGTTGGCGATGTGGACCAGTTGCCATCCGTGGGGCCCGGCAACGTACTGATGGATATCATCGCGAGCCAATTGATTCCGGTCGTGTGGCTCAAGACGGTGTTTCGCCAGGCTGCGGAGAGCGGGATCATCTCAAACGCGCACCGCATCAACGAAGGGCAGCAGCCCGTATTCAATGAGCGCGATTTCTTCTTTGTCGAGCGCACGGATCCGCAGAAGGCAGCGGACACGATATTGGAGCTGGTGACCCGGCGCATCCCCAAGAAGTTTGGCCTCGACGCTTTGCGCGACATCCAGGTGCTTGCGCCGATGCACCGTGGGGACGCGGGCGTGGCGCGCTTGAACGAGACGCTGCGAGCCGCGCTCAACGGCAACTCGCCGCTCATTCCGGGCAGGACTTTTGGTTTGTACGACAAGGTCATGCAGATCCGGAACAACTACGAGTTGGAGGCGTTCAATGGCGACGTGGGCGTCGTGTCCGTCGTCGACGAGACCGCGCAAGAGATCCAGGTGCGCTACGAAGAGCACGAGGTGCTCTATGAGTACGAGCAATTGGATGAACTGACCCTCGCATACGCCAGTACGGTGCACAAGGCCCAGGGCAGCGAGTATCCGGCGGTCGTGGTGCCGCTGTTGACCCAGCACTTTCCCATGTTGCAGCGCAATGTCGTCTACACCGCCATTACCCGCGCGCGGCAGATCGTCGTGATCGTGGGCGATCCCAAAGCCGTGCGCATGGCCGTGCAGAATGTGCGCGTGACCCGCAGGCACACTGCACTCGCGGAGCGTTTGCGGAATCGTCCTGCCGGCTAGGCTGGCGGCTCGATCTCCGCTTTGGGCAGGTCGGGCGTGAAGTCTTCGCCGGGGTTGATGAACTGGTCGGTTTCGAGGCGGTACTGCTTGTCATAGAGCTGGCGGTAGCGGCCGTTCAGTTCGAGCAGTTCCGTGTGGGTGCCGCGCTCGACGATCTCGCCGCCTTCCATCACCAGAATCTGATCCGCGCTGCGAATCGTGGAAAGGCGGTGAGCGATGACGAAAGTCGTGCGGCCCTGGCGCAGGGCGCGCAGGCCGTCCTGAATGAGCGCTTCGCTTTCGCTATCGAGGCTGGAGGTCGCCTCGTCGAGAATGAGTATGCTCGGGTCAGCAAGAATCGCGCGGGCGATAGCAATGCGCTGGCGCTGTCCGCCGGAGAGGCGCACACCGCGCTCGCCCACAATGGTCTCGTACTTGTTCTCGAAACCGTCGACAAACTCGTGCGAGTGGGCGATCTTGCTCACGCGGATCGCCTCCTCGATGCTCGCGTTCGGCGCGGAGAAGCGGATGTTGTCGGCGATAGTGCCGTCGAACAGGAAATTGTCCTGCATGACGATACCGAGGTGGTCGCGATAGTCGCGCAGGCGGATCACGTTCAGGTCGTTGCCATCGACGAGAACCCTTCCGCACGTCGGGCGGTTGAAGGCCATGACGAGGGAGATCATCGTGCTCTTGCCCGAGCCGCTGGAACCCACGAGCGCGGTCGTCGAGCCCGCGGGCGCATGAAAGGACACGCCTTTGAGCACGGGCACGCCCGGCAGATACTCGAAACTGACATCTTCGAAAACCACATCGCCGCGGATAGACTCTACGGGCAGCTTCTGATCCTCGTCTTCATCTTCCGCGCGCATGGAGAGGACTTCGTGAATCCGATCCAAACCCGCGAAGGCGTCGCTTATCTGCGTGCCGACCGCGGCGATTTGCACAACCGGCGCGGCCAGCATGAATGTGGACGCGATGTAGAGAATGAAGTCACCGATGGTCATGGCGCCGGTGAGGATGGAGTTTCCGCCGACAATGATGACGATGACGCCGATGACACCCACCACCACGGTGGAGATCGCCGTGGTCGCCGAAACGCCGGTCATGGACTTCGCCACGTTGCGCAGGAGGCGGTGCGCGCCATGGGTGAACACGAGTTGCTCGCGGCGTTCGGCAGTGTATGCCTTCACGATGCGGATGCCGCCGAGGGACTCCGAGAGACGTCCGGTGACTTCCGCGTTGATCTGGCCGCGGGCGCGGAAGATGGGGCGCAGCCGGCGGAAGACTACGGCCATGAACACGCCATAGGCGGCGAGGGCGAGGATCGTCAGTGTGGTCAGCTTCCAGTTGAGCCACAGCAGGACGCAGAGCGCGATGATCCCCGTGATCACCCCGCCGACAAGCTGAAGCAGGCCCGTGCCGACGAGATTGCGGATGCCTTCCGCGTCAGTCATGATGCGGGAGATCAGAATGCCGGTTTGCGTCGAATCGAAGAAGCGCACGGGCAGGCGCGAGACGTGGCGCTGCACGCGGCGGCGCATGTCAGTGATGGCCTTCTGCGCGGCGACGCCGATAATCTGCGAATTCGCGAACGACGTGATGGCCTCCACGACCGTGGCGGCTCCCACCGCGCCGGCGACCAGCCACAGCATCTTGATTCGTTCCGCCCACACGGCTGGATCGTCGGGGATACCTCCCGGGTCCGCGTGGCCGAGGATGGTGTCGACGACAAATTTCGACGAGGCGGGCAAGACCCAGCCTGCTGCACGGCTGACCAACATGAGCGACATGCCCAATGCTAGACGGCGGCGGTGACGCCAGATGAGGTCGCGCGCCTCGCGCCACACATCGGACCATTTCAGCTTTCGTTTCTTGTCGGTATTCAGCATCGATCGTGAAGGCCGTTCCCGAGTCATTCGTTGCAGGGATGAAAAAGTGCGATTGTACATGATTTGTCAGTTGCGTTCAGCTTTGCCGTTCATGCTTGTAAAAGGCAACGGGCGGGACAGCGCGCGCCATGCGCGCCATCCCGCCCGAATTTGCACTATTGCTGGGGTGTCGTGTTCTTCTTGATCTGTTCGGCGGCCTGGGCGGCTTCCGCCTTGACCGCTTCATCGCTCAACAGGGGTTCGACCAGGGACAACGCGCGGGCATCTTTGATTTCCGCGAGTCCAGCGAGCACCAGGCGTTTGTCATCCGGCGATGCGGCGATCTTGAATGCCTCGCCATAAAGCCGCAAGGTCTCCTCCATAGGGCGGTCGGCGGGCAGGCGGAGCAGGCGCATGAAACCGCGGAAGGCAAGGGCCTTGTTCGTGTCGCTACCCGCGCCGGACGCGAGGGCCTGAAGATCCGCGAGCGTCTCCGCAGTCGGCCAATCGGCCAAGGCGCGGATCGCGGCATCTTTCACCGCATCGCCTTTCTTGGCGTTGGCGCACTCGCGCAGAATGGGCAAGGCGGACGCGTCACCGGTCCGCCCGAGCACGCGCACAAACGACGCGCGCACGTCCGCCTTTCCTTTCATGCCCTGAAGTGTCGCGATGACGGGAGCAGCCGGTTGCGTTGCGGGATCGGACTTCTGCACGACTGCGACGATGGCGTTTTCGGCGGCCGTCTGCGCCTCGTTGCCGTTCATCTTCACGAGCAAATCCATCAGTGCGGACAACTGCTCCGCGGAGCCGAGCGCGCCCAGCGCGTCAAACGCGTGAGTGCGAACGGCGGAGTCCGCATCGAGGGCGGACTCGAGCAGGTAGGGAACAGCACTCACCGCGCCGCGCACCGCCATGCTGCGAATCAACTCGCCCCGCACGGGAGCGGAAGCGGACTTGGCCAGTTCGACGAAGGCGACATCCACATCGCCTGGCAATGTGTCAAGACTGCTGCTGGCGTACTTGGCCGCTTCGGCATCTGTGCCGGTGGCGATTTCGGCCAATAGAGGAATCGAAGAGGCGTCGCCGTTTGATCCGAGCGCCTCGATAGCCGCGATGCGCACATCAGCCACTTCACTCTTCGTTAGTGCGGAGATAGGATCCTTTGCGGCCGCGTCGGGATGCTGGCGGAGGATGTAGAGCGCAAGGAGTTGAGCCTGCGGGCCGAGATTGGGCAGTTCTCCCGCGAGCGCCGAAAACACGACTGGTGCTTCCATCTTGCGCAGTGCTCCTGCGGCGATAGCCTGCAGCTTGGGATCGTCTCCCTTGAGCAGTCCAATCAGCATGGGGGCGGCGTCCGGTCCTTGAACGCTGGCGATACCTTGAATCGCCGCAAGCTGCGTCTGCTTCGCTTCCGCCGGATTGTTCAAGGCCGAGTAGATGGCCATGGAATCGTCAATTCTGCCCGTAGAGGCTGCTTTCGCAGCGCACAACAAATAGCCGTCGTCAAGAGCCTGCTTGACCTCGGCCGCCGCGCCGGCCCGCGCATCCGCGATGGCCTTTGCCGCGTCCACGCCGCCGATATGCCCCAAAGCCGCGGCAGCGGCTTGCGCCACAGCGGGGTCGGATGAATCCAGCAACTTGGCCAGCGCGCGCACGCTCTCCTCGGAGCCGCGAGCGCCCAGGGAGTTGATGATGCCTATCTGGACCTTGCCGCTGGTCTTGCCGAGGGCCTTGATGAAGGCCTTGTCAGCGGCTTTCCCTTCGATGCCTTCGAGGGCGTAGCGGGCGATATTTGAGAGTTTCTCATCGGTGAGCATGTTTCCGAGCACCGGCACGGACTTGTCCGAGCCAATCACGCAGAGTTGGCGGCACACGAAATCTTTGCAGTCATAGGTCGCGTCGGACTTTAGAAGGCTGATGAGGCCCTCCTCCACGATGGAGCGGGTCTCGGGAGCGGCGTAGCTGAGACGGCAGTAGTCCTCGACGACACTCAGCATTTCGCGGTTTTGGCCAAACTCGTAGGTTGCGATCTGTTTCAGGGCGTCTTCGAGGGGAGGCGGTTCGGCGGCGAAGGCGCTGCCCGCGAGTAACGCGAGCGAGACGGCCAGCACGGTGTGCAATGCGGGACCCCAGAAGGCCCTACGATTCCTGGTTTCTGAATCACGATACATGATGTTCATTCCTTCCTTATCTCGATCCCGCTACACGCGCCATGGGGCACGGAGCGAAGGCATCAGCAGGTTGTTGGCTTCGGAGTCGTTTGTGAAGATTTCCTTTTCGGGGTCCCACTTGAGTTCGCGGCCCAGTTTCATCGCGATGTTCGCCAGGTGACACATGGAAGCCGAGCGGTGGCCCACCTCGGGCGGCGCGAAGCACTCGCCACGAAGCTTAACATTGTTGAGGAAATCGCGGTGGTGTCCGGGACTGCGGCCCAGGTGCTCCTCATTAGGCCCGATGATTTCCTTGAGTAGCGAAGCGGGCTCCGCTTCGAGATTTCCTCCGTGAATGTGGATGAAGACCCAGCCGTCGCTGCCTTCAAACTTCACGCCGCGCGTGCCTTCGCTCTTGCAGATCATCTTCACACCATTGGCATACGTGAACTGGAACTCAAACTTCTTCGCGGTATTGAACAGTCCTTCGCGCGGGAATTCGCCCCACCCGGAGACGGTCTGCGGGCCGCTGCGATCGGTGGCATTGCCAAGTTGGCCGAGGTCGATGATGTGCGCACCGCGGTCGGTCACCTCGCCGCCCGAGTAGTCGAGAATGAAGCGGAAGAAGAAATGGCAACGCAGCTCGGTGTAGGTCGCCCAGGGGCGCGGGCCAAGCCACATGTCGTAGTCAAAACCCTCCGGCACGGGCATCGGGCCAACGTTGAGGTTGAGGTCGTAATGGTCGAGGGGCAGGTTCACATGAATGGTGTGCAGCTTGCCGATGCGTCCGTTGCGGACCAGCTCACACGCGTACCGCGCGTTACTGCGGCTGCGCTCGTGGCTGCCCGTTTGAAACACGCGGCCGTAGCGGTTCACCGCGTTGACCACCGCGCGGCCTTCACCGATTGAATTGGCGAGCGGCTTCTCGCAGTACATGTCCTTGCCGGCTTCCGCCGCGGCCACCGCGATTACGGCGTGCCAGAAGTCGGGCGTCGTGATGCACACCGCATCGACATCAGGCCGCGCGAGCACTTCCCGAAAGTCCGTATAAAAGTCGCAACCCTAGTACTCGCCGGAGGTCATCTTAGCGCCGTAGGTCTCCTCGACGATTTGCTTTGCGCGGTCCCGATGCTTGCAGTCCACGTCGCAGACCGCCAGGATCTGGGTGTCGGGCTGGCCGAGGAAGGCGCGAAGATTCGCCGTGCCCTGGCCACCCACGCCGATGGACGCGATGTTGATGCGGTTGCTGGGAGCGATAGTGCCGTCCAGCCCCAGCGCCGACGCGGGCACGATATATGGAAAGCCCACGGCACCCGCAGCGGCGAGTGCCCCGCGTTTCAGGAACTGCCGCCGGCTGTGTCCCCCTCCCGGTTTGGTTGCTCCATTCGATTGCTTCGTCGCCATACGATCTCCTTTGCCCCTGCGGGCGACCTTTCTCTCCCCTATGACAATTCCCTCGCGAGAGGGAGGTGTATCCGTGTCCCTTTATTCACACATGCCAAGGCGCGCGCATCGAGCGCGACAACATCCGGTTGGCTTCGTCATCGCCATCAAAACGCTCAATACCGGGATTCCACTTCAGCGTGCGGCTAAGAAGCAGGGCGATAGATCCGATGTGGCAGACCGAAGCCGACCGGTGGCCGATTTCAATGGGCGCGGCCGTTTCACCGCGCGTGCGCATCGCCGTGACGAAGTTCGCGTGGTGGTTGTCGCTCTTGTAGAGGTGCGTCTCATTCGGCCCTATGACGGATTCCGCAGCCTTTTCAGGATACGATTTGATCACGTCGCTTTCGACCTCAATCCAACCTTCGGTGCCCTCGAAACGCATTCCGTACTGTGCGGGATTCTCCGTGGCGGTTGAGATCATCTTCACGCCGTTGGCGTATGTGTACGTAATGAGGTGATCGATGGGCGCATCGTAGATGCCTTCCTTGGGGAATTCGCCCGTAGCCTCGACCGTCACGGGTCCGGTCCGGTCGGTGCCGTTGGCCCATTGACCGATATCGTAGTAATGGGCGCCCCAGTCGGAGATGTAGCCCTCGGAGTAGTCCATGATCCAGCGGAAATTGAAGTGGCAGCGGCCCTCGGTGTAGGGAGCCCACGGCGCGGGACCCAGCCACATGTCGTAATCGAATCCATCGGGGATAGGCTCGGGGGGCGTGTTCGGCCCGAAGTTCCCGCCCCGTATCGCGTAGCCTTTGGGGACCCCGATGCGGATTGTGTGCAACTCGCCGATGCGCCCGTTGCGCACCAACTCGCACGCGCGGCGGCACCCTTGGCGCGAGCGACGCCAGGTGCCCGTCTGGAGCACCCGTGCATGACGCGCGACCGCCTCGCACATGGCGCGGCCGTCCGCGACGGTCAGGGATACCGGTTTTTCGCAGTAGACGTCCTTGCCCGCTCGGGCTGCGGCGACGGTGATAACCGAATGCCAGTGATCGGGTGTGCCGATGGATATCGCGTCGATATCATCGCGCGCGATGATCTCGCGAAAATCCGTGTACGCGGCGCAGCCCTGATCGCCGTAGGTCTCGTCCACCTGCTGCTTGGCGTTGTCGCGGTTGCGCGTATCCACATCACAAACGGCCACCACGCGCACATCCGGCAGCGCCAGGAACGCGCGCATGTTGCTGGTGCCTTGGCCTCCGGTTCCAATGCTGGCAATGGTAATGCGGTCCGCGGCCCCGAACGCCGAGGCAGGAACGATTGTTGGGGCGCCCGCGACCACCGCTGCCGCGCTTGCCCGTTTCAGAAAAGAGCGCCTCGTCAAGCCGTGGGTGCCCATCTTGTCTCGCAAGTCATTCTTCATAACGTCAAACTCCCGCTCCACAGTTGGGGCATCGATTCTCCCCGTCAACCACCCGGGTTCCACAATACGCGCACTCACGAGTTTGCTGCGGCGCGAATTCACGCTCGTTGGGCGTCGTATCGGGGCGATAGAGAACTGCGGGCTCCGCGTCCTCGTCCAGACTCGAGTCTCTTTCCGAGCCCTGTGCAATACCGGCCGCCGTCGAGATAAAGGCTGACACGGCCACAATAGTGAAGCCGATGCCAAAAATCACAAATATGAACGGTGCTCCCATGGAACGCGCCTGCATAGCGAAGAAGATCCCGAACACGGCGACGAGTGCAGTAACCACCAGGCCTGGCACCATTGCAATGCGTCCTGCTGGGGTATTGGTCCTGTGTCTGTATCGCATTCTTCTTCGCATGGCGTTATCAGAATATCCCCCGTTGGTCGCGTTCATGACACCGCAGCAAGTCCTGGCTCACCTGGACGTTTAGTTCCGCGAAATCCCGAGCATCCAGTTCCGGCAAGGATTGTACTTGATCGAGAAAGCGGCGCCGCTCGTCCGCGTGAACTACATCTTCCGTGAGCATCTCAAACTTGCGGATGTAATCGGCGCGCCGAAATGGACGTGCGCCCAGCGAATGAGCGTTGGCAACAGCCATCTCATCGGCTAGCGTTTCACCACTCTTGAACCGGATCTCGACACGCCCTCCGAAGGCCTTCTCCTTCGGGTCCGCGCTGTGGTAGCGGCGCGTCCATTCAGGGTCTTCGCAGGTGCTGACCTTGTGCCACAACGCCACGGTGCTTGGCCGCGCCGCGCGTTCGGGCGTATAACTGTCCACGTGGTGCCAGCACCCGTCTTCCAGTGCCACGGCGAAGATGTACATGATGCTGTGATCGAGCGTTTCACGGCTGGCCTTCGGGTCCATCTTCTGAGGGTCATTGGCCCCGGTGCCGATCACATAGTGGGTGTGGTGGCTGGTGTGAATGAGAATGGACTCAATCGCGCCGAGGTCCTTGATCTTCCCCCGCATGCGAAACGCGAGGTCAATTAACGCCTGCGATTGGTACTCCGCCGAATGCTCCTTTGTATACGAGTCGAGGATGGCGCGCAGCGGTTCGCCGGGTTCGGGTAGCGGCACTTCGTAGCGGCTTTCCGGACCGCCGAGCATGTACGCGAGCACGCTGTCTTCGCCTTCGTAGATCGGCGAGGGGCTTTTCTCGCCCCGCATAGCGCGATCGACAGCCTCGACGGCGAGTTTGCCCGCATGGGCGGGGGCATATGCCTTCCAGCTCGAGATTTCGCCCTTGCGCGATTGGCGCGTTGTGAACGAGACGTGTACGGCCTGTTGAATCGCCTGATAGATCGTCTCGGCGTCCAACCCCAGCAACGCGCCGATACCGGCCGCCTGCGCGGGACACAGGTGGGCGATGTGATCCTTCTTGTGCTTGTGCAGGCAAATGCCTTTGACGAGATTGATCTGCACTTCATATCCCGTGAGAATCCCGCGGATCAGATCCTGCCCTGTCAGGCTGCGCCTGGCGCCGCATTGCTGGGCGACGGCGAGAATCGGTGGGATGTTGTCCCCGGGGTGCGAGTAGTCGGCGGCCAAGAACGTGTCGTGCATGTCCAACTCGCGCACCGCTGTGCCGTTGGCCCACGCGGCCCACTCGGCATCGCAGCCCTGCGCATTGTCGAGGCCGAATACCTGTGCGCCGCCTTCGCGCGGGTGGGCCAGGGCCTGGCTGCGGGCGTTCGCGACCGGCCCGCGATTGATCGCCGCCAGGGCCACCGCGGCGTTGTCGATGATGCGGTTGATGGCCATGTCCTGCGCTGCGGAGTCGATGCGAGCACGTACCGAGGCCAATTCGGCGAGTTTCCACGCGAATTGGCCGGACTTGGGCAGTGCTTCCTTGGATCGGTAGACTCTGAGTGTATGTTGCTTCATCAAGCTCCAGCCCGGGGTGATGCACGCACATCGGGAAGATAGTATTGCACTTGCCGCCCGGCAAGTCCAACGCGGGTCCAACGGAGGTGTTCAAGCGCGCAGCGCGGCCTGCACCAGTTCGTCCAAGCTGCGGAGAAAGCGGGATCGGTCCGCTTTGGCGAACGGGGATGGACCTCCTGTCATGGTTCCATGC
>JADLCA010000535.1 GCA_020847495.1 Candidatus Hydrogenedentota bacterium
GGACGCTGTAGCGCAGGCGTCTTGCCTGCTCTTCCTTCCCTCCTTTCCGACGCCGTGTGCCCGTGATACGCAAGATGCCAATTGAGTTCGCTCCAAGTCCTGAGCTTGCACTGGCGCAACACACTCCAAGGAACGCGCACCATCATTTGGGTGAGCGCTGTGCGACTGTCAACCAAGTGCTATTTTCATAGTATGCAACGCTGGTGCGTGGCGTTCCCAGGCTCAACTGCCGTTTTAAGGGTCATACGCCTGCCGCTCCGCATCTTGTGTCCCGTAGGGACGGCCGAAAACAGCCTGGCGCGGCATAGCCGCAACCAAACGAGGAGAGTTATCCACCGGTTTCACCTATTGCACCGATTCAAGAAAGAGACCGGCAAGGGGGACACCAGCAAGGGGGAAGCAACACGGGGGAGCCAACACGGGGGGGCCAACACGCGGGGGGGCCAACACAGGGGAATGGGCGTCTCGCCCGTAATCTGAGAGCACTCAAACGCAGAAGCGGGACTTCGCGGAGGAACGCGCAGAAACAAGCATACGGCATTCTGGTACTGCCGCGCTCGGCGAGCGCGGCAGCACAGCGCTCTGGCTCCGTGATTGCCGTGACAATATCCAAGGTCTGTGCAAAAAGGGGTAAGGAGAAGGTCTGTCGGCACTCAAAGGCCTTGAGGTTGACGAAGTCCTGTGCTGCCGCGCTCGGCGAGCGAGGCAGTACTGAACCCGCGATACGGAGGCTTGAAATGCCCGGATTCCCTATGAGCCGCCGTTTCTTTCTGACCTCCGAGATAGATCACCGAAGCCCGGAGGTCACGCCTTTTGAGACACGCTCTGAGAGAGGAATCTCACCCACATCGCATGAAATGCAGACCACGCTACGATGCCAATGAAGACAGGGGAATTCGCCGCGTGACGCAGGATGACAAATGGTGGGCGGTGAGAGATTCGAACTCCCGACCCCCTGCGTGTAAAGCAGATGCTCTAACCAGCTGAGCTAACCGCCCCAAAGGACAAATAGTATAGCACGTGAATTCATGACTTCAAAAACGCACTGTGTGTCCGTTTAATATGATGGTGCCATGACGCGTTTCAGAGGATCATTGTTCGCGCATTTGGATGCAGAGCTTCCCGAAATGACTGGCGGAGGCCAAGTGCCGCATCGCGTCGACGGTTTCTCCAAAAGGAAACACCCGATCAACAACCGGATGAAGCGCATGCAGGCCGATGGCACGGTTCATTTCGAGGAAGGCGTCGCGCGGACCGACAATCACGCCCTGCAAGCGGATGTCTTGCATGAGGATGGGCGTGAGGTTGAGCGGCGCTTCCACGCCGCCCAACACGCCGATGAGGCTGATATGGCCTCCCATGCGCACCGTGCGCATGGACTGGGGCAATGTGCCCACACCGCCAACTTCAATCACGTGGTCCACCCCTTCTCCACCGGTCAGTTCGCGGACCAGCTTGGACCACGCGGGGTGTTGTTTGTAGTTGATACCATGCGCGGCGCCCAGCGCCTTCGCGCGTTCGAGTTTCGCGTCGCTGCTGGAAATCACAATGACCTCCGCTCCCAAGAGCCGTGCGAATTGAAGCGCAAAAACCGAAACCCCGCCTGTGCCCATCACGAGCACTCTGTCACCGGCCTTCACGGATCCGTGGCGGACCAACGCGCTCCACGCCGTCACCGCGGCGCAAGGCAGAGTCGCCGCTTCCTCGTCAGTCAGGTGGCCGGGGATATGGACGAGACCATCCTCGCGAAAGACGGCGAGTTCCGCGAGCATGCCGTCCAATGGCCCGCCCAGCGTCGTGCTGGCAAGCTTCTCGCGGTTCGGCGGCCCGGAGAGCCACCCTTGTGCAAAAATCGCGGCCACGCGGTCGCCGATACTGACGCGCGTCACGCCGGGTCCGACGCCCACCACCACGCCTGCGCCGTCCGACGCGGGGATGAGCGGCAGCGGCTGGCGAGGATTGTAGATGCCTTGGATAGTCAACAAATCGCGGTAATTCAGCGATGCCGCGCGGACCTGCACCAGCACCTCGCCCGGCCCCGGCACCGGGTCGGGGCGCTCCGCAATGCGGAGACTGTCGAAGCCGAAATCCCCGTGCAATTCCAATACCTTCATTCATGCCTCCTGCGGGAACATATCTCTGTCCTTATTCACGGAGGGTCATTGTCTACTTGCCGGCACAAAGGCACAAGTTGCCGGGCGCGTTGCCTCAAGCGGGTAGAGCCATCAGAGCAAATTCGAGGCCCTATGGCACACAGGAGCACGCACGGCGTTTTGGCGAATTGACTCGCGCGGAGCGCCTTTGATAGACTTTCCAACCAGGATGGGCGGTTAGCTCAGGTGGTTAGAGTACTTGCTTGACATGCAAGGGGTCGCAGGTTCGAGTCCCGCACCGCCCACCATCTTATTCTCATTGTCACGCGATGGCATGCGTTGAAATCCCCTGTAAACATTGGCGTTTGCAGGGGTCTGCTTTTTCGCTGACGCGTTGCTGTGCTCAGGTGTCGCAGCGTCACGGTTTGGCAGGAAATGAACCCGATTGCTTGATCCCACTGTAGTCACCGCTGTAGTCGCCACCGGGGAGGTTTCGGCGTGTGCGACCTGCGCGCGTTTCTCAGGTTCCACGGGCGGAAGGCCTGGAATCCTGGCAACCGCCGCTGCACCGTCCAATACGCCGAGGTGCGTGTAGACCCCCGCCGTCAACTTGGGATCCGAGTGTCTCATGAGTTGCTGTGCCTGTTGTAGGGGGACCCCTGCCTTGGCGAGCATGGTGGCATACGTGTGGCGAAGAGAGTGGATGTCCAGCACATGCCCGTGTACATCTGTCTTGTCGATTTCCGCGAACGTAAGGTCTCTGTCAAATATCCGGTTCATCTTCCCCGGAATGTCGAAGAGAGGTGTTTTGACGTCAAGGGCGATGGGGATCGGCTTCCCGACAGCCTGTGCTGCCCGCTGCAATGCGCTCAGCTTCTCGGTCATATGCCGACGCAGCAACCCGGCCAAATCGTCTCTGAGCGGTATGAGAGCGCCGCGCCGGGCCTTCTCGTCTCTCGCCTGAAGCTCAATGTGGGCGGGCTTTACGTCGAGCTTCACCTGACCAACCGTAATACTCTTCAACTCCCCGAAGCGCAGTCCGGTAAATGCCAAGGTGCGATAGATGAGCGCACGCTCCATACCAAGGGATTCCAGGGTGGAACGAGTGGACTTCTTGAGTTTGGCTTGACCGTGGCCCCGGTTCTTCTCTAATCGGTCCGCCAATGGCCGGCGAGCCGCCCCATCAAACAAGGCACTCAACTCCGCGGGTGTGAACGCCCGTCTTTCATGGCGCCGGTCAGCTTTCTCGTTAAGTGGGCGCACGCCGGAAAGGGGCGTCACCGATATTCGGTCTACCTGGGCAAGCCAGTTGCAGAAGGCTTTCGCCGCCGCAATGCGCGCGTTGAGGGACCGCGCCCCGAGAGTTGGCCCACCTTCACACCTTGGTTCAACCCGGAGCCGCCCAATCCACTTCTCGAAATCCGCCCGGTTCACGTCCTTTAACGCGGTCCACCCGCACCCTTTTGTCATGAAATCCAGGAACCGTTTAACGTTATCCACGTGCGCTTGGGTTGCACCACGAGCCGCCAGCGCTCCGATGTAGTCATCGATGTGCCCAGGCAGCGCCCGGTTGCCGTGCTCTACCATCTTGCGCTCCCGTGGAGTCATCGCGCCGACCCGTTCCCGCTCGACCTTCCGCTCGAAGTCGGCCAAGACCTGCCGCGCTGCGTCCATTGTTTTGCACCCCGTTGTTCGGGTCACGCTACGCCCGTCCGCAGCCTTATATCGCGCGAAGTATGTGCCGCACTGCTGGGTGCTGCGCCATTTGCCATCGCGTCCCAACTTTGCGACCTCGCGGGTAGTCTTGCCCTCGGAGTCAGTCCATTCAGCGAAGTGCTTGCCGCGAACGGCGATGATCTCCGTACCCTCGGGAACCCGCCTTGCTTTCTTCGGCTTGAAGATGTGTCCCACCGTGTCAATCCTTTCGCCGGACCTCGAGCCCGAAATACTCCGCCAACCGATCCGCCAGATCCAATCGCAGGGATGTTTCACCCCGCATGAACCGGGCAATTGACCCCCGCTGCACGCCGGTTTCGCGTTCAATTCTCAGCAGCGGCAGGCCGCTCGTCTCGATCAGATCTCTCAAGGCATCCGTTAAAGTTCGCCATGCTTGCTTCTTCATGGGATAATTATCACATATACTCTCAGGCACTGTCAAGGGCCTTCTCAAACGTCTGTGACGGTTGCGTTGGGGAGAATGTCCGGGACTGTAAGTGGCCATCACTACGTCCCCTTCGTCAAAGCGCCATCCCGAAGGTGCCCATTGCCACCCGAAGATGCCCTTCCACTTTCTTGGGCACCTTCGGCCCACCCATGGGCATCTTCGGGGAGTTCCCACGTCCAGAACTGCTCGGCTCCGGGGACTCCTGCCTTCCTTGGTTTGACGCCCAGCGTTTCCCTCGCGCGGCGGAGTGTCTTTGATGCTATGCCCCGCCTTGTTGCCTCGCTCAGGATCTCCGTTTGTTTCCTTGGTCCGTCCGCCAGGTATGTCGCCAAGAAGTCTTCCGCGTCACGCAGCTTCGAGCCCCGCGGAGGACCCATGCCGACCAGTTCGGCGGCCGTAACCTGTGCCTCTCCAATCCAGTTGATTCGGGATACGCCAGTATCGTCATCATGGACGATTTGGAGGCCCAGAGACGGTGGCTCAGGGCCGAGGTTAGACTTGTTGCACGCCAAGACCCGCTTCTCTGGATCGTGTGGGTCCCTGCCGATGAGGAAAGCGGTGCGGGCGGCGCCTACGAATGCAATGGAGCCGCCACCCCGGTAGATTGGATTGGCGCCGGCCGTCTTGTTTAGGTGCCGCACGAGAAGCAAGGCAGTTCCAGTATCTTCTGCCAGCAGCTTCAGGGAGCCGAGTACTTTGCGAACATCCTGGTCTCGATGCGAGTCGGTTCTTGAGGAGAGGAATGCCATCAGCGGATCGAGTATGACGAGCTTCGCCCCCACTTCCCTGATCGCTCGTCTGACCCGTGGCAGATCATCCGGAAGTGTCAGGGAGGTGACCGTCCCGTCAACGTTTCGTATCTCGGTCATTGCTGCAACACGGTGCAAGTCGGCTCCGGCGGCCTTGAGCCGCGGGAGAATGGTGTCTGCCAGTCCGTCCTCAGCGTTAATCAGCACTACCCCGGCCGGCTCACGGCCAACTGCGTGCTCCCCGTATAGAAGCCGACCGCTCGAGACCTTGGCCGCAATCTCGACAGTAAGCGTGCTTTTCCCCAGGCCTGGATCCCCGTCGAGGATCGTCAGTTTTCCACGTGCGAGTCTACCCAGCCAGAGCCACTCCACTTGTTCCGGCTGAACCTCGCTGAATCGGATAACAGACCCACCCAAGTTGGATCCAACGACCCCATTCGCTTGGTCGAGGCGGTCACTTATCTCATCATCCGAGAGCCCTGGATATTGGGTGGTGATCCGGATAAGTTCACAGTATCGTTGGCGGCGCCGCCAATTTCGGAGGATTTCGTCCGCCAGCAGGTCCGGGCGCGCGCTTGTGGGTGGGACCGACATCGTACTGAGGTCCCAGGGTTCAAGCACTTCCGACTTGGCGAGTCGAAGAATCGCGGGTGCCTCAACGGGTTCGTCCCGTTCCCGAAGCTGATTCACACATCGGGCTACCTCGCGTTGCTGAGGGGTATGCCAAACATCCAGTGGAAGGCGCGCGACATGCTCTATGCTGACGGGGTCCCCCTTCACAACGCCCGCGACAAGCACTCGAGCCGCCTCGTACGCGGCGGCCGACGGTTCTGCCGGGTCAGACATTTCCGCGCCCTTGCACGCGGACCGGCAAGCACCCGCCAGAGATCCAATCCTCCAGCGTATTTCGCGACCATCGCACTAATGTGCCAACTCGGACGGGCTGCGGCATTTTCCCGGCATCCGCCATCCTGTAGACGTGGCGCTGGCTGCAATTCAGCAGCACCGCCACAGCCCGGACATCGAGGAGCATCGCCTCAGCGTCGGCACCGATTCCGCGTTTCACGTGTTCCATCGTCACCTTCTCCTGAGTTACGAGGCCACCCGATCGTAGCCTCTATAGGAAAAGGTGTGACGTGTCACGGTTCCGGCGACGGGAATCGCTGGCAGAAGCAGTAAGTCTGTGGGATTGCAGGTCAGCAGGAGTCGAAATTCACCTGTGACACGTAACACAGCGAACAGACGGTGTCACACGTGGGATTCGTCTGATGTAAGGGAGAACGCTGTCTTCCACCCCGAATTCCTGCGCGCGTTCTTGTCCAGACGCGGTAGCGGATCTCCTTCGATGCCAAAATACTCCCGAAGGCACTGCCGGAGTCTTGACATATGAGCCCGCGTGCTGTCTTTTGTCCGGCCCTCACTCGGGAGAATACCGTCTTCAAATCTCGCCCAAAGCAGCAGCAGCTTTCCTTGCGGCGTAGTTATTCCGGTCTTGCGGTCCATCAAGCCAATTTCTGCCAGCGAAGTCCTTCGGTTCTTCACGTGGCCAACAGTAATCGAGACAGTGGCACCGTCTACAACTCGAATTCTGACATCTCTCCACCGTGCCCCTTTGGGCGTGGGAAATCGCGAACAGGGTTCTTTCGAGCCTGAGAGTCCCTGGAGTGTCCTTTCTGCTGTTGGTTTCGTTTCAGGACTCGGTTTCCTCGTTGGTTGAACTCTCCGCATCGACCCCAGCGCCAGCGTTTTCCCATACGAGTCCGGCACCGATAGCCCCGTACCACGCATTTGGTCCAGCTTCTCCAGCGCAGCAGCGTATTCGCGTTGTAGGCGCACTTGGATGGCTCGCGCTGTCCCTAGTTCGTGGAAACGTCTCAACCCCTCCGTGCCTGCAACAATGACAAACTGGATGAACTTCGCTCGACCCTCGAGATCATCTGTGGTCACCGACCGTAGCTTGCGCGGACATTTCGATACAAGTGGCAGCGGGTCAGCCAGTTTCCGGAGCCCTTCTCCCCACATCGGACATGGTCCCTTGAAGGCATGCGCGATGCCGGCGAGGGGCGTCGCCAAAGAGTATACCGCTTCATGAACAGGGCGAAAGGACTGCCCTAACTCGCACTCCGCGAACCCACAGGCCATCGCACCGAGTGTAAAAAGGTGGTCAATCTCATTGTCGAGACACTTATTGACAGTCCTGCACGCCATTGCCAGCATTGTGAATCGATACTGGAGCTTATCCTCGTGAATCGCGAGAGCCTTGGCATCGCCGCAATCGATCGCCTCGGCAACCGCCCCCCGGCAGTCTTCTATGGCTTTCCCGCATGCAACCATACGCAAAACGCAATTGACGGTTTGATCGTGCGCCAGACGCAGGGCAAGGGCTGGGTCTTCAGGCCGCTGATCGGGCTCGGGATCAATGTACAACGGCACCGGTCTACCCTCTTCGAGCGGCCGGGTCCGGACGGTACCGCGACATCGTCGAATAGAACTTCCCAGTCCGGCCGTGCCAATTCATGCCAATAGAGTATCACGGTTGTTGTGTGTACCCACAATTTGGACGGCGAGAGGCAGGTCCACGAGATTCTTGCCGAAGTCGCCAACTACGTCTTCCGCAGGTATACTACGGCTCGGCATGCCGCGAACTGGGGAGGGTGGACCGTGGAAATTCCGGACTATCAAACGCTCATGTTGCCGATTCTGAAGGTCTGTGCCGATGGCAGCGAACACACCCTGCGGGAACTGGTGGACACGCTTGCCGTGGAATTTGCTCTGACCGAGGAGGCGCGCAAGGAACTCCTCCCCAGCGGACGCCAACCCATTTTCGATAACCGTATCGGATGGGCCAAGACCTACCTCAAAAAGGCGGGGCTACTGGATGCCCCCAAGCGCGCGCACGTGGTAATCACGGACCGCGGGCGGCAGGTCCTCGCGCAGGTCCCGACTCGAATCGACGTGGCGTTCCTGAAGCAATTCGAGGAATTCGTGGCCTTTCACGATACCAGCCGCGATTCGGCCACGGCGGACTCCGGCGTTACCCCGGCCGCGTTGGATGGTTCCGAGACCCCGGAAGAGGCACTCGAAAACGCCTACCAGCAGTTGCGAGAGTCCCTCATCGACGAGGTTTTGGAGAAAGTGAAATCCTGCTCACCGGAGTTCTTCGAGCGCCTGGTTGTCGAGCTTCTGGTGGCCATGGGCTATGGCGGGTCCCGCAACGACGCGGGGCAGCGACTGGGCAAGAGCGGCGACGGCGGTATTGACGGCATTATCAAGGAAGACCGGCTGGGGTTGGATATCATCTATATCCAAGCGAAGCGGTGGGAGAACTCCGTGGGTCGGCCCGAGGTCCAGAAATTCGTCGGGGCACTCCAAGGCCAGCGCGCGCGGAAGGGCGTCTTCCTCACGACATCCACCTTCACCAAGGAAGCACAGGAGTACGCCGCAAACCTGGAGTCAAAAGTGATCCTGGTCGACGGGCCATTATTGGCCCAGTACATGATCGATTCCGGTATCGGCGTCTCAAACGTCGCCTCGTACAACGTGAAGCGCGTGGATTCAGACTATTTCTCGGAGGAATAGATGCCACCCCGCCCCTTTAACCCTGTCACGCCATGACTTAGAATACCGCCCATGAGCAAACTCACCTTCGGACAGCTATCCGACCTGTTGTTCCACGCCTGCGACGACCTCCGCGGTAACATGGACGCCTCGGAGTACAAGGAATACATTTTCGGCATGCTCTTCCTGAAACGGATGAGCGACCTCTTCGACCAGGAGCGGGACCAGAAGGCCAAGCAGTTGAAAAAACGGGGGATGGCCGAAAAGGACATCGTCAAGCAGCTCAAGAATCCCGACCTGTACACCTTCTACGTGCCAGAAGAGGCCCGGTGGTCGAAGATTCGCCATCTCAAGACCAACGTCGGCTCCGCCCTTAACAAGGCCCTGGAGGCCCTGGAAGACGCAAACGTCGAAGCCCTTGAGGACGTGCTCAAGGGGATCAACTTCAACCGCAAAATCGGCCAGCGCACCCTCGACGATGACACCCTCTCCAACTTCATCCAGAATTTTGAGAAGATCCCCCTGCGCGACGAGAACTTCGAGTTCCCGGACCTCCTGGGCGCCGCGTATGAGTACCTCATCAAGTACTTCGCCGATTCCGCAGGCAAGAAGGCGGGCGAGTTCTACACCCCCGCGGAAGTGGTCCGCACCCTGGTCGAGATCGTCGAACCCCAACCCCACATGAGCGTTTACGACCCCACTTGCGGCTCCGGGGGCATGCTCATCCAGACCCGGGATTACATTCGCGAATGCGGCGGCGACCCAAGGGACGTGACCTTGGCGGGGCAAGACAGCATGGGCACGACGTGGTCCATCTGCAAGATGAACATGCTGCTCCACGACATTCCCCATGCCGATATCCGCCAGGAAGACACAATACGCCGCCCGCAGCACAAGGATGACAAAGGTGAACTGAGGCGCTTTGACCGGGTCCTTGCCAATCCCCCCTTCAGCCAGAACTACAGCAAGAACGCCCTCGAGTATCCGGGCCGGTTCGCTGTCTGGATGCCGGAGAAGGGGAAGAAGGCGGACCTCATGTTCGTCCAGCACATGCTGGCCGTGCTCAAGGCGGACGGCAAAATGGCGTCCATCATGCCCCACGGCGTGCTGTTCCGGGGAGGGGAAGAGCGAGAGGCACGCCGCCACTTCATCGCTCAGGGCTGCCTGGAGGCCGTCATAGGGCTTCCCGCGGGCCTCTTCTACGGCACGGGCATCCCCGCCTGCGTGCTGGTTATGAACAAGAAAGACGCCTCCAAACGCGACCACGTGGTCTTCATCAACGCCGACCGGGACTACCGCGAGGGGAAGGCCCAGAACTTCCTCCGCGCCGAAGATATCTCGCGGATCGTCCACGCCTACCGCACCCTCACCGGTGGCCGCGCGACCGAGATTCCGGCCTACGCCCGGCGGGTGCCGGTGAGCGAGATCCAAGCCGAAGATTACAACCTCAACATCCGGCGCTACGTGGACAACGCGCCGCCGCCCGAACCCCACGACGTGCGCGCTCACCTGCACGGCGGGGTGCCCGTATCGGAGATCGATGCGCTTGGCCATTACTGGGCCAACTACAAAGGCCTCCGGGAGCGGTGCTTCGTACCGCGCGGGGATGACGACGCCTACGCGGACTTCGCGCCAGCCGTCACGGACCGCCGCGCATTGGCCGGCATCGTGAACGGCGACCCCGGCGTCACCAAGGCCCACGGCCGGTTCCTGAAAACCCTTGAATCGTGGTGGCAGGAGAATCTTCCCCTGGTCGAGGCCCTCGCGCCCACGGACGGATCCAAGGGCAACGTCTACGCCCTGCGCCGCAGCCTGATGGCGTCTATCGAGGCTACCTTCGCCAAGCAGATGCTGCTCACGGACCATCAGGTCCGGGGCGCCTTCGCCCGCTACGTGGACGACCTCAAGGCCGACTTCAAGTCCATCGCCGCCAGCGGGTGGGGTCCGGAACTCATCCCCGACGATGAGATCCTGGAAAGCCAGTTTCCCGAGGTCCTGGAGGAGATGGAGCAGAAGCGCCTCCGGCTGGCCGAGCTTGCCGCGCTCTTCGTCTCCGCCGATGAGGAGGACTACGAGGATGACGGCGACACCGGCGTCCTCCCGAGCGACCAGGTTAAGGCACTGAAAGCACAGCTTCGCGAACTGCGGGGCCAGGCCAAGGTCGCCAAGCGCGAACAGGAGAAAGGCGACTGGGACGCCTACATGGCGGAGGCAGGAGAGATTGTGGCCCGGCTGGCTGGCCACAAGGCCCTGGAAGACGAGGCCCGGCAATTGAAAGCCGACCTCCGTGCCACGGAGAAGAAACGCGACGACCTCGTCGCCGCCGCGCGGGAGAAGATTGATACCGACAAAGCCCGGCAGGTCATCATCGACCGGCTTCACCGCCTCCTCGTGCAGACCTACACGTCCTACCTCCGTGCAGACCAGCGTGCCTGCCTCGCGGCGCTGGAGAATCTCCACGCCAAGTATGCGGTCACCGCGAGGGATATCGAGGCCATGCGCGACGCGGCCACGGCGAAGCTGGACGGATTCCTTGTGGAGTTGGGGTATGGGTGATACTTTTCCCTATGTACCTTTGGAAGCATTGGCAACCATCACTATGGGACAGTCCCCCGATTCCGACCGCGTGAACGGTGAGGAGAATGGACTGCCCTTTCTTCAAGGGTGCGCCGATTTCGGTCGTCGTTTTCCTAACCCGCGTGCGTACTGCTCACCCCCGTTAAGGGTCGCGCGTCAACGCTCGACCCTCATCAGCGTCCGCGCACCCGTGGGCACGATCAACCAGGCTGACCAAGACTACTGCATTGGACGCGGACTTGGGGCTGTCCTTGCGAGGCCCGACGTGGCGGATGACTACTTCTTGCTCAATGCGATTCTCGTCAACGTAGATTACTTACACCGTCGGAGCCAGGGTTCGACATTTCTCGCGATTAGTTACAAGGATCTTTCCTGCCTATCCGTACCTTCGCCTGCGCGTGGCGTCCAGAGCCGTATCGCCGAAATCCTCTCGACGGTCGATGAGGCGATTGAACAGACGGAGGCGTTAATCGCGAAGTACCAGCAGATCAAGGCGGGGCTGATGCACGACCTCTTCACCCGCGGCGTCACCCCCGACGGCCGCCTCCGCCCTCCCCGCGACCAAGCCCCCCACCTCTACAAAGAATCCCCCCTCGGCTGGATCCCCAAGGAGTGGGGAGTACGGCCATGCGCCCAAGTGTGCGAAATGATTACCGTGGGCATCGTCATTCGTCCAGCGCAGTACTACGTCGCTGAAGGCATTCCCGCATTCCGTTCCGCGAACATTCGGGAAACCGGCATCGATCTGTCGGATCTCGTTTACATTGCTCCACATTCTAACGCATTTCTCGCCAAGAGCCAGGTCCAACCCGGTGACGTGCTCACGGTTCGAACCGGCTATCCGGGTACCAGCGCCGTCGTGCCACCGGAATTCGCAGGGGCGAACTGCGTAGACGTGCTGATTTCTCGACCGAGACCATCCGTTGTCCTGCCCGATTTCTTGGCGAGTTGGATAAATTCGTCGTTCGGAAAAGACCAGGTCCTACGAACCCAAGGTGGGCTGGCCCAACAACATTTCAATGTGGGCGAGCTTCGCGATCTTCTCGTCATCCTGCCGGAAATGTCGGAACAGGTAGGAATTGTGGGCCGGTTAGCCGCTGTGTCTAACAAGTTAGGGGAGGAACGATCGCTTGTTGAGAAGTCTCAACAGCGAAAGAACGGCCTCATGCACGACCTTCTGACCGGCCGCGTGCGCGTTCCCATCCCCGAAGTCGAAGAGGCGCTTGTCCTATGTCCGTAAAGCTCATCAATCCCGAGAAAGCGCTGATCTTCCGCATCGTCCACCGCCTGGTTTAACCAGTGTCACCCTTCATGTCCCGTGGATAGAAGAAGACCTCTTTCGCGCTGGCCTTACGCAGGCAATCGACCAGTTTCTCGGTGAGCGTTTCGCACAGCTCCGCGTAGTTCTCGGGCAGAGCACAGACGGCATTGACCGCTACCCGAAACGCATCGAAGTGCCATGCCAGACAGAAGCCCGTGAACGAATTCGGGATGTCGGTGGCGTCAAACAGCATCTCGAAAATCGCGGCCTTGTCGTCGGGAACATCACTTCCACGGACCCGGAGCAAGGCGCGCCACAGAAACCTCGGGTGCTGCGTCAGAATGACACTCCGTCTATACGATTCGCTGCCGAACTGCTGTTGTCGGATCTCTCGCTTGTAGTCCGTGGTCGTCGTCAAGTAAACGTCCCATTCATACTGGATATCCGGCGGGACGATCTGCCGAAACAAACTGTCGAGCCGGATCAGCCAGAGCTGAACGTCTGTGACGCTGACGCGAATCTTATTGTAGACCGGGACGATAACCTGAACGGGATACAATTGGAGTTCTTCTTCGTCTTCGGGATGACGCCAAGTTCCCGCAAAGGCCGTGGGATGGGGCGTTGCGTGATTTCGATGGCGAGATTGTTCGACGATGTGTTTGGCAAAGGGACCGACTTGGTCATCGTGGCCGTAAAACGCATCGATCCTTCGTCCAATCATTGGGATCGCGTCTGTTAGAGTGCCTGCTGGGAATACCGGCACAACATCATCTCGAATGGAATAGCCAGCGAAAGTAACCGCGTGTAGCCCTTCCAGTCTCTCGATCTGGACGATCACGATTGGGGCAAGGCCTACCCGCAGATACCCGTAGAGAAGTGACCTTAGAGGAAGATCCTCAACCACGCGGATCATTTCTGGTTCGAGCCCTTGTTGCGCGATTGCGCTGCACATTTGCTCGACAATAAGTCCTTTGGAAGGAATTGACCGAGTGTCACTGACGACTTGGTTGGCCGACTTTGTGATGGCCGAAGGGCGCGGGGTCTGTGTACCGAATAGGTCCGCCGCCTTGTGCAAAGCCGACCACAGGGCAACGGTGGCACACGCCGCGATGACGGTATCTTGTTCCTGAAACGCGAGGCTGCGCAGCCAGAATGGAATGCTCAGTATGTGCGATTCGTATTCGAGAAGCGACGTGAATTGCCGCCGCCCACCGTCATCGTCGTAGGTCTGGAAGACGGTGCGCCCTATGATTGCCACCGGCAAGGGTCTCACTACGAGAAAACCCATGTAGGCATTCTGGAGCCTCTCAGTGTCTTCGTGTGACCCGCCGCCGCAGGCGAGTTCGGCGATGGGAGTGGCTGAAACTTCCGAGTATTCCAGGGAGAAGAAATGCAGGCGTTTGCAGCGGATGCTGTAAGGCTCGAAGCACTTTACGTAGTACGAAGCGAAGTCATCCACGTAGTCGCCGTCCACGTACTCGCGCTCGACGACTATCGTCTTTGCCCCGATCTTTGTCAGGTATTTCTCCAGGTACCTTGCCCGGTCGTTGCGCTTCACGGACTCGACGGTGCAGTACTTGTTGGTGAGAGAGGCAAAGAAACTGTCGGCGTTGAATGGCAGGACCTCGATGATACTCTCAGCAGGCATTTCCTGATCCTTCTGGTAATCGGTGCACTGCTCAAGAAAAAGGGCCACAATCCATTGGATTGTAGCCCACTACACCTGAAGTATCAAAGTTGGCGCACTGCCCTAGAGAATGCTGACCTCCCGACGAAGCATATCCTGCGTGACGTATTTCGCGTTCTCAATGTTCTTGAGCCGTTCGGCCAAAGACTTCGAGGATTCCTGCATGCCTTTCCTGATTTTCTCGGCGTCAGTGTTAAAGGTCAACTCCTTCCCCTTTATCTTGATGACCTCCATGCCCTCCTCCTTTCGGTTCATATGTACAGCACGTTACAGCTTGTGCTCTTGGACAAGAAAGATCCGTAGATTGTAACTCTCAGGGGAATAGCGGTCAAGAAGATACGGCCAGTGTTCCACATGGTCCACGTAAATCTGCCCGCCCGTTCTCGATACCCTTCGACGCGACCACACCCACCATAACAGGTGTGGGATACCAAAATAATCCTGTTTTGTCAAGAAAAATCCCGTCACCCGTTCGGAATGCTTCCTTTGTATGCCCGGTCGGCCTCTGTGTCGTAAGTCGATGTTTTCGAGCGACCTACGGAGCAATAGGGAAGGTGGCATTTCCTTGCATCTATGCTAGGATAAGAGGCCATGGATGCGGTTCTGAGCGCATGATTGCCCCGGAGGTTGTCGATGATCCGGTTTACACAGGGGAATATCTTGGAGGCCGAGACGGAGGCTGCTGTCAACGCCGTGAACTCCGTGGGCGTCATGGGCAAGGGGATTGCCCTTGCGTTCAAGAAGGCATTCCCTGCGAATTTCGACGCCTACGCTGCGGCCTGCAAGCGGGGTGATGTGGGAGTCGGGCGCATGTTCGTCACCCGTAACGATGGGCTTGTCGGCCCCCAGTGGATCATTAACTTCCCCACAAAACGGCATTGGCGAGACCCCTCCAGGATGGAGTGGATTCGGGATGGGTTGCGTGACCTTGCGCGAGTCATAACGGAGGAGGGGATTCGGTCCATCGCGGTCCCGGCACTTGGATGCGGCAACGGAGGGCTGAATTGGGCGGAGGTCCGCGCAGAAATTGTGTCCGCCCTCGGCAGCCTGGAGGGCGTGGAGATCGTGGTCTACGAACCGGTCGTGTCGGGCCGGTAGCGCGTTACGAAATGAATTGCAGTGGTCGTGTAGAATCGATAGCGTGACATAGGCCCCAAAGCGGGTAGGGAACATGTCCGAATACTTCCACGTCGAAAAGCCGTTTCTCGACCAGCTTGCAGAGCTGGGGTGGACGGTAATCGACCAGGGGCACGGACAGGTCCCTACTGACCCCGCAAAGAGCCTGCGCGCCTCGTTTCGGGAATGGATACTGCCGAATGTCTTCCCCAACGCGGTCCGCGCCATCAACCGCACCGACGACGGCACCGAATGGCTTACGGACCGCCAACTCGACGGCCTCCGCGACCAAATCCTGCGCCAGCCCAACCGGACCCTTCTGGAAGCGAATGAGGCTATCCAAGCGCTATTCCTCAAGGCGCAGGTGGACGTGAACGAAGTGACGGGCGAGAGCGACCCCGTCGTGCAGCTCATCGACTTTGCCCACCCCGAACGGAACGTCTTCCACGCCATCAACCAGTTTCGCATCGACACGCCAGGTTGCGTGAAGAGCTGCATCGTCCCCGATGTGGTGCTGTTCGTGAACGGCATTCCGCTGGTGGTGATCGAGGCCAAGATCGGCGACGCGACGACCGCCAACCCCATGCACGAGGCGTTCGTGCAATTGCTGCGCTACCGCAACGGACGCCCCGAGACCGCCGCGGCGGGCTTGCGCGAAGGGGAACCCCGCTTGTTCCACACGAACCTCCTGCTCGTGCGCACCTGCGGGGAAAAGGCCGAGTTCGGGACCATCACCTCCGGTCCCGAGCACTTCTATTCATGGAAAGACATCTGGCCCGAGTTGAACCGGGAGTACACGCCGCCCTTGGGAGTCGAGCGCGAACAGGAACGCCTCATCCAGGGCTTGTTCGCACCCGCGACCCTGGTGGACGTGCTGCGCACCTGCACAGTGTTTAAGGACACCGACGATGGCCGGCGGATCAAGGTCGTGTGCCGGTACCAGCAGTACCGTGCCGCGCGCCGAATCGTCGAGCGGCTCCGCCAGGGCAAAACGCCGGAGGAGCGTTCCGGAGTCGTGTGGCACACGCAGGGCTCGGGAAAATCGCTCACCATGGTCTTCGTGGCCCGGATGCTGCGCGCCTCCGTGGACTTGGCCGACTACAAGATCATGCTGACCAACGACCGCATCGACCTGGAGGGCCAACTCGCGGCCACGGCCAAGCTCATCGGCGGGCGGGTAAACGTCATCGCGAGCACGGCCCAACTGCGGGAACACCTCGGCACCGGGGCGTCCGATATCAATATGGTGATGGTCCACAAGTTTATGGACCGGGTCGAGGCCCTGCCCTCCGCGGTACGCGACATCCTCGGTTCGTACGGCAAATTGCCGTCCGGGGAGACGTTCGGCGTTGTGAACGCGTCTGACCGCATCCTCATCATGATTGATGAGGCCCACCGCACCCAAAGCTCGGATTTGGGCGAGAACCTTTTCGAGGCCTTTCCCAACGCGGCCCGCATCGCCTTCACCGGTACCCCGCTCATGACCGAACGGCACGGCTCGAAACGCACCGTGAAGCGGTTCGGGGAGTACATCGACACCTACAAGCTGATGGATGCCGTCAACGACGGTACCACGCTGCAAATCCTCTACGAGGGCCGCACGGCGGACACGGCCATCTACGACAAGCACGGGTTCGATACGAAGTTTGAGGACCTGTTCAGAGAGCGCACCGAAGAGGAAATTGCCGCCATCAAGAAGAAGTACGGCGCTACGGGGGACATCCTCGAAGCCGAGCAGCGGATAGCGGCCATCGCGCGCGACCTTGTAAACCACTATGTCGAGAACATCCTGCCGGACGGGTTCAAGGCGCAGGTTGTGTGTCATTCCAAGCTCGCGGCGATCCGCTACCAGAAGGCCATCCGGGAGGCCCTGGCCGACCGTCTGGACCGGGAACGGCTTAAACCCGACCCGGACGCCGAGTTGATTCGGCGTATCGCCTTCTTGAAGGCCGTGGTGGTCGTATCGGCGGACCCGACAAATGAACTGGCAGCGATTACGGCCGCGCGCCGCGAGGCCAAACGATGGAACGCGGTGGAGAACTTCTGCAAGTCCTTCAATTTCGACGACCCCGAGAAGGTAATGACCGGCATCGCCTTCCTGATCGTCTGTGACATGCTGCTTACGGGGTTCGACGCCCCCGTGGAGCAAGTCATGTACATCGACAAGAAGCTCCGGGAGCACACCCTGCTCCAGGCGATCGCGCGGGTCAATCGCGTTTCCAGGAACAAACACCGGGGGTTCATCGTCGATTACATCGGGTTGGCCAATCACTTGAGTCATGCGTTATCCATTTACTCGGAGGAAGACGCCGAGGACATCCAGTATGGATTGAAGAGCCTGCTAACAGAGGTGCCCATTCTTGAGGAGAGGTATCGGCGGCTATTGCACCACTTTCGCGCGGCTGGAGTCGAAGATATCGAGGCATTCGCCGAAGGTGCCATTCCCGACCCGGACACGGAAGTCCGCATACTCCACACGGCAGTCAAAGCCATGCAGGAACCCAAGCACCGGGCCGATTTCGAGGTGTATCTGAAGAAGTTCCTCCACAGCCTGAACCTCATTCTACCCAATCCCGCCGGGCACCCGTATCGTGTCCCGGCGCGGCGAGTCGGATACGTTTTGCGGAGGGTCAAGGAACGGTACAAGGACGATTCCCTGGACCTCGCGGCTGCTGGCGCCAAGGTGAAGGCGCTGATCAACGAGCATCTGGTCGATTTAGGGATCAACCCGATGATTCCGCCCATCGAGCTGCTCTCCGAGGAGTTCATCGATCATGTCCGGAAGCACTCAAAGGGGGACCCCGAAGCCAAGGCGAGCGAAATGGAGCACGCCATCCGCAAGCACTGCACGGTCCATTTTGACGAAGATCCTGCTTTTTACAGACGGATGAGCGAGAAGCTGGAGAAGCTGATCCAGGACTACCACGATAATTGGGAGTTGCTCGCCGAGGGCTACGAAGGTCTCCGCCGCGAAATCGTTGAGGGCCGCGCGGAGACCATTGACGGGCTCACTCGCGAGGGCTCGACCTTCTATGAGTACGTCGTCCAACTGGCCTACGACGGCGCCGAAGTCCCCGCGGAACACTGCGAATCGCTGAAGAAGCTGGTTTGTGGCTTGGTGGAGAATCTGCAAGAGACCATCGGCATCATCGACTTCTGGAAGAAGCCCATCGAGGTGAAGCGGCTCCGCGGGAATATTGACACAGAGATCCTCCTGACAAAGATCCCGCAACTGCTCGAGAACCACGAGCGCATTGCCGTCGAGGTAGTGAAACTAGCCGAAAAGCGGCATCAGGAGTTGGTGAAGTGAGTACCAATAGGCAGGGTGACATCGCTTACGAAGTGATTCGCAGCCCGCGCGCGACGGCGGACATCGTAATCGAGCGGGACGGCCGGGTGTTGGTGCGTGCACCCAAGACCGTGCCCGACGAGCAGATCGAGGCAATCGTCGAGGCGAAGAGGTACTGGATCTACAAGAACCTGGCCGAATGGCGCGACCTCAACTCGACGCGGGTCTTGCGCGAGTACAAGAACGGGGAGGGGTTCCTGTACTTGGGGCGTTCCTACCGACTGTCGCTTGTGGCTGACCAGAAGGAGCCGTTACTCCTGAAGAATGGGCGGTTCTGCCTGTGCCGGGATATGGTCGAACGGGGGGCAGTCGAGGCCGCAAGAGTCGCCTTCCGCGACTACTACATCGCACGGGGCACGGAGCGGATCTCGCAGCGGGTCCAGTACTATGCGCCCAAGGTCGGCGTGACCACCCGGAAAGTCCACGTCCGCGAACTGGGCAACCGCTGGGCCTCCTGCTCACCCAACGGAAACGTGGCCTTTCATTGGAAGTGCATGATGGCTCCGCAAACCATCATCGACTACATCGTCGTACACGAACTCTGCCATTTTCACCACCTGGACCATACCGATGCCTTCTGGAATGAGGTGGACAAAGTCATGCCCCAATACCGCGAGCGAAAGGAATGGCTCCGCAAGAACGGCGCGGGTTTGGACGTGTGACAAGTGCTTCCCGAGTTCAACCTGTCGCGGTTTGACTCTTCATGACTGTTGTTGCACAGTATGTATGACTGCTTTGGCTTGCGCAGGCCAACCTGGAGTCACGCCATGCCGGAATCCTACCCGCCGCCACTGCCAACGGATCTCTTCCAAGACACGGTTAAACCCAGCGCGCCAGAAAAAGAACCCGCAGAGGGCGTTCGCAAGTCACTCGACGACCTCGTTGCGCGGGCATTGGCATACCGTACAGGACCAGAACTCAAAAAGCTCCTCGAATTCACCACAAAGTTTCCGCACATTGCCCCGTACAATGCGATGCTGCTCCACGTGCAGAACCCCGGCATCCGATATGCCCTTCGTGCCAAGGACTGGTTTGAGCTGTATCAGCGCCAAATCCGGCCCGCTGCGCGACCGTACGTGATCCTGCGGACGATGGGGCCGGTCGACTTCGTCTTTGACCTGAGTGATACCGACCCCGTCGACCCCGAGTTCGACAACGTCCCCGAGAGCATCCGCAATCCGTTCCGTGCTAAAGGCGCACCCTCTCCTGGCGTATTGGGAAATCTCACGTTTTGCTGCTCTCTGGTGGGTGTGCAGGTAGAGCAGAGGGACTTCGCCACACACCTTGCAGGACGCGTTCAGCGGCTCTCCAAATCTCCCTTCGACTTCCACATCGCGCTGAACAACAAGCATACCGAGGCGCAGAAGATTGGCACACTCGCGCATGAGGTCGCCCACATATTCTGCGGTCATCTAGGACAAACCAAGGACGGGTTTTGGCCGAAAAGACCTCCTCTCACAATCGAAGCAAGGGAATTTGAAGCTGAGGTCGTGGCCTATATGGTCACTTCGCGAATGAACCTGGACATCGGTTCCGTCGAATACCTCTCGGGTTATCTGGGCGCTGACAAGACGCTACCGGTATACAGCCTGGACGCCGTCTTGAAAGCCGTCGGAAAGATCGAAGAGATGCTCCAGGGCCGATTCCGACTGAAGAAGAAGACAGAAGGCGCCCGCGCCACCTCGCCGCCAATCGCGCCACCGCGACGGGCGGGCTGATCGCGACTGAGTGGTGAATGTGTAGGTCCCTACGGGTTTCCCGTTGGACAGATTGACCGCAAGAGTCTCGTTATCAGCCCTCCGTCAGTCCCTGCAAGGGGATTATTCTCCGCTCGGCTCCCGTAAGGTCCATCGCCAAAACCGGCGCCTCCACCAAACGTGGTGCCAGACTCTTCACCCCGGAAGAGAAGACCGAGAAGGCTTACGGAACAACCATCGACCACAGGGGGCGGTCGTTCTTCTGGGTTTGTTTGTTCGCGCTTTCATGATTGCCGCGATTTGCTGCGAGGCAGGATTCGGTGTGTGGTTTCGCCGGGTAGTAGTCCACAAGGGACCAACCTGCTACCCGGTGAGAATTCCGAGCGATCCCGGCCAGGGATTCCGAGGGATCGCAACCACGCGAAGGAGCAGGAGATTCCCTCGGTGAAGCACTGAGGAATGAGAGGAGCCCGTCAATTCCGCCGCTCGAAGGTTGGCCCTAAGAGAGTGATCCGTACCCTCCGGTTTCTCTTCGGCTTCTGCGACTCCTCTGTCGGCTTGCCTGACGGCTGTCCGAATGCCTCCGCCCCAAGTATCCGCTCAGGAGACTCGACAAATGTGACGTGCCGTTCAATCAAAAAGAGCAGAGGCTTTCTTGGCGCCGCCATCGTTCTTCTCCCACAGAGCACGTGCTCCATTTTCTGAAGATGATTGTAGCAGGTTCTCGCCCATAAGAGGTGGGTTTTCAAAGCCCTACCCCTGTTCCCAATACCGAGACTCGAGACCGTGACAAAGAGCGCGAAAGGTTAGTCAAAACTCCCCGTACATAAGTGCGCTCAGGGACCGCTGAATACCCCGCCATTGTTGGGGAATCGGTTGGGATCGCGCAGGTGCTGAATCAGACTCAAGAGGACCGCATGTAGGAGGTACTCGGATTCTCAGCCCGAAATTGTAGTCCGCCCGGAAAGGGCGGACGCAACTCCTTACCTGGACATGAGATGGGATCGGATTCGCGCGAGTTCAGATTGGACGGCAGGGTGTTTCATGAGCCTGCTCGTGTTGGTGCCTGCCCAACGCGGAGAATACCCGGCATAGATCGCAGCTTTAGTTTGGTTACCGGCAAACCGAAAGAAACCTTCGACAAACCGGGTATACCGCTGTTTCACAAACCGTGGCCGCGCTTCAACCGTGTTCAACCGCGCAAATTCCTGACTGCAATCGCCGTGGTGCACCACCCCGATTCTCTCCTCCTCGGCCAAGAAGATGTCCGCTAACTGTAGTTCCAGTTTCGTCGCGGTCGATTCCAGTCCATGAATCCGTTGGAGGACTACTCCAGGGAAGTCGTGCCTTCGCAATAGTCGAGACGCTGTACGCCGTGCCGTCCTTGGACCGTAACCGGCTTCAATGACAGCTACCTCCGCCATGTCGAGTAGTCTCGTCGAGAGCCTGGGCATTGAGCACCTCCTACGTCCAGCCATCCACAATCGCAACAACGACATTCCTCGCTCCAACGGTGCCACGGACACGAGGCGCCTATTCACCAACTGTGGCCAGCAACTTCCTCAACGATTCCCGTTCCTCTTCGGTCAGACCGCGTAATACCTCCGCGAGCGCCTGAAGCCGGTCATCGGACCGCCCTTCCGGGTTTCCACTGTAGTCAGGACTGTAGTCGGCCTTTTCTCCATCCCCCTGGTCATTGGCATTAAACGGTTTAAGGACCACACCAGCCGTGCTTGACATGCAAGGGGTCACTGGTTCAAGTCCAGTACCGCCCACCATCTTCAATTGTGGCGAATCGGGGACTTCCCGGTACCGCCATCGTAGCGGTGTGACACGCAATCCGAGTTAGTAGTTGCTGCAGGGCTAACTCGTCCTCGATCCTCTCTTTGCCGGTTGATGTCATGGAGTCCAGTGGAACGCGTGAGTCCTTCCGCGCGGCATTGAAGCAGGGCGGACTTGTGCATTGCCTGACGGCTGTAATCCCTTCGGCCGCTGGATGGAGTGATCTGTTCGGATTCTGTCCCGTGGCGTACTGAGCGTGCCAGGTTTCAGCGAATGATCCCAACC
>JADLCA010000536.1 GCA_020847495.1 Candidatus Hydrogenedentota bacterium
CCCGGTGGGTCCGCCCCCGGCGCTTGGGAGGGGGAGGCTAGCCTTGTTCGTCGGCGGAGGGGCCGTAGATGGCTGGCAGGGGGATGTCTTTCAGGCGAAGGTAGACGCTGAGCTGGCCGCGATGGTGGACCAGATGATTGAGGACAAAGGAGCGCATCACCGCGACCTTGGGCATGTCAAAAAGGGTCTGGCCGTCCATGACCATCCGCCAGTTTCTGAACATGTCGGCATCCGACACGCCGGGCATGGCGTCGAGGGAGTCCTTGACCCGTTCATCGAAGTCCGCCACGAGCTGCAGGGTGGACGGGGCGATGTAGGGGACGTATTCCTTCATGTTGAAGACAAACTCGTCTTTGTGCAGGGTATCGCGTACCCAGGATGGGATATCCGCGATGTGGGAAGCCAGTTGGACGAGAGTCATGGACTTTTCGTGGGGTTTCCAGCCGAAATGCTGGTCGGGGACGCGTTCCAGCATTTTGCGGGTCTGGGCGGTTTCGTATTGGAACTCTTGGATCATGCCGTCGATAATGCTCATGTGCAGCTCTCCGTGGGTTGAGTGGGAGTCACCAGAAAACCTGAAAAAATGTTCAGCTAAATTAGACCATAATCGGCGGGACTTGTCAACTCATATATTCATGGAGGAAGATGTCTTCGCGTGCGCGAAAGGAGGTTTTTGTATGTGGTTACGCCTGTGGCTCTTAGCATTGCTTGCGAATGCATGTGCGGCGGTGCCGGCCTTGGGTGCGGCCGCGCCGGACGCGGCGCCGGAGTATGCCCTTGGCACCGTGCCGCTGGCTGAGGGCGGGCAACTCGCGTACTACGTGCGGGAGGGCGAGGGACCGGTCCTCGTGCTGATACCCGGGAGCTGGGGCGACTTCAGGGTCTTCGATGACGTGATGAAGACGCTGTCGCCGAAGTATCGCGTGGTGATCGTGGAGTTGCGTGGACATGGCGGGAGCTGGCCGCCCACGGTGGATGCGTCGATTGAGTTGTTCGCGGATGACGTGTTGAAGGTGGTGGATGCGTTGGGCATCACGCGGTTCTATGTGGGCGGCCACAGCATAGGCGGAATGGTGCCCATTGAAGTGGCGCATCGGCGTCCGGAGGCGGTGGCGGGCGTAATCGCCATTGAGGGGTGGACGCATCACACGGTGGCGCGGGATGCGTTTGAGGGTGTGGTGACGCAGGGGCTGACCCCGGAGCAGGATGCGCAGCGCGAAGCCGCTCGTGCGCGGGTGCAGTGCCGGCTGACCCAGAAGCAGATTGATGCATTCGGAAGTGCCTGGAGGAAGTGGAACGGATATGAGGCGTTGGAGAAGGGGACGTTTCCGGTGCTCGAGATGTGGGGTGATCGCGGCAAGGGCCCTGTGGACTTGAAGCGGATGCAGATCCCGGAGCGGCCGGGGATTTCGGTGGTGTGGGTGCCGAATGCTACGCATTCGTTGTTGCTCGAGGCGCCTGAGGTGGTGGCGGAGGCGATCAATAAGTGGGTGGATGGGTTGGAGGCGGCGCACGAAGGATGACCGGCGAGGGCGCCGGTCCCACACGGGCACAGAGGATGACCGGCGGGGGCGCCGGTCCCACACGGGTAGGAGTGGACAGGCGTGGGCAGTAGTGGACAGAGGTGGACAGAAAGAGAAGAAGGAAGAGAGACATGTGGCTTCGAGTGATGGTGGCGTGTTCGATTGCGGCGGTGTGTGCGTGCGGGGCGTTCGCGCAGGGCATGGCGACGGGCGTGGTCTACGATGATGCAAACCGGAATGGTGTGCGGGACGCGGGCGAGAACGGGATCGCGTCGGTGTGCGTGTCGAACGGGCGCGAGGTGGTGCAGACCGATGCGAGCGGCGCGTGGACCTTGCCCGTGGACGACGACACGATCTTCTTTGCAATTAAACCTTCGCAATGGATGACGCCCGTGAATGCGGAGCAAGTCGCGCAGTCCTTCTACATCCACAAGCCGAACGGGTCGCCGGAGCTGGAAGCGAAAGGCGTCGCGCCGACGGGGCCTCTCCCCTCTTCCATCGATTTCCCGCTGTACGCGCGCCCGGAGTCCGCGCAATTCAAGATGCTGCTGTTCGGCGATCCGCAGGCGCGGGGTGTGCGCGAAGTAAATTTCGTCACGCACGACGTGGTGGAGGAATGCATCGGCACGGATGCGGCCTTCGGAATTTCGCTCGGAGATATTGTTGCGGATGATCCAAATCTGTTCAGGGAGATCAACGAGAGCATCGCGCAGATCGGCATCCCCTGGTACAACACGTTTGGGAACCACGATTACAACCGCGGGTCCGGCAGCGATGAGATGTCCGATGAGACCTTTGAGCGGTTCTACGGGCCGGGGTCGTATGCGTTTGAGTATGGGCAGGTGTGCTTCCTGATCATGGACGACGTGTACTTCAAACCGGATGGGAAGTACGAGGGGCGTTTCACCGACGACCAGTTGGCCTTCGTGCAGAACTATCTCGCGCTGGTGCCGGAAGAGAAGCTCGTCGTGATGACGATGCACATCCCCATCGTGGCGTGCAAGAACCGGGACGCGATGTTTGCGATACTGGCAAAACACCCGCACACGTTCTCGATATCCGCGCACACGCACACGCAGTTCAACGTGTTCGCCGGGGCGGAGCAGGGTTGGCCCGGCGCAGAACCGCATCATCACCTGGTGCAGGCGACGGTGTGCGGGTCGTGGTGGTGCGGGACCTTCGATGAACTGGGCATCCCGCACGCGACGATGAACGACGGCGCGCCGAACGGATACTCAGTAGTGAGTTTCGATGGGAACAAGTACAGCGTGGCGTTCAAGGCCGCGCGGCGTCCAGCGGACTATCAGATGAACATCTACCTGCCGGATGAAGTGGCGCAGGCGGATGCGGGCGCGACGGAGATCCTGGTGAATGTATTCGCGGGCTCGGAGCGGTCGATCGTCGAGATGCAGTTAGGGAAGGATGGCGCGTGGACGCGGCTTGAACAGACCAAGACGATCGATCCCGAATGCCTGCGCATGCACAAGCAGAATGAGTTTCTGAATGAGGAAGTCTTTGGCTGGAAGATGGACTACCCCAGCGAGACGACGCACATGTGGAAGGGTGTATTGCCCGCGAATCCCGCCGTGGGCACGCACACCGTGACCGTGCGGACGACGGATATGTATGGGCAGACCTGGGAGGGGAAGAGGATCGTGAGGGTGCGGTGAGGGGGAGGGACTTGGGGAGCAGCGTCTATCGGCTAAACATCCCCCTCGGCCCTTCGGGCCTGCCCCCTTCAAAGGGGGACGCAAGAGCCGATCCTTCGGGCCGTGCGTGATGTTGGAGATCGTCAATGTGCTGCCCACAAGAAGTATATATGTATATCGATATAGTGTCGCAGAGGTCCCCCTTCGAAGGGCGTGAAGGGGATGTTCTTCTCTTCCAGACGGAAGGAACGCAAACCTCAGCCCCCTGCCCCACTCCTAATCCCCGCAGCGTGATCGTAGATCTCTTCGCGGGTTATCCCCACTTCTTCGTACATGGCGAAGAGGTTGTCGTCGGGGGTTTCGGGGGGGATAGTGTGGGAGGCGGCGAGGATGTAGCCGCCGCCGTCAGCGGTCATGACTTCGAGGAGACGGGCGGTGGCGCGGCGGACTTCGCCGGCGGTGCCGTTGGGCAGGAGGTATTGGGTGTCGACGCCGCCCATGAAGGCGAGGCGGCCGCCGAACTCGTGTTTGAGTTCGAGCGGGTCCATGCCGGGGCAGGTGCATTGGACGGGATTGAGTATGCCGATGCCGATCTCGATGAGGTCGGGGATAATGGGCCGGATGGCGCCGCAACTGTGGTACGCGACGGGAAGGCCGTGCTGGGTGCCGATGTCGACTACGCGTTTGAGATGCGGCTTGATGAGGCCGCGCCAGCAGTCCGGACTCATGATCATGGAGTGCTGGCCTGCAACATCGTCGCCGGTCCAGAGCCAGTCCACGGCGAAGCGATCGCAGGCTTTCACGGAGACCTCGACCGCGAAGTCAGCGCAACGGCCGAGCATGGTGTCCGCGAGTTCGGGGTCGGCGGCGAGATCAAGGAGGGCGTCTTCCATGCCGCGGAGGCGCCAATACATTTCGTAGGCGCAGGGCGAAACGTCGACGCCCACGTAGTAGCGATCGGCGCGCTCCATGACCGGGAGCATGTTTGCGAGTAGCGCATCCTGCGCATGATTTGGGAACTCATAGGCGAGGACCGCGTCGCGATCCTTGTTGGCCAGTGGATAGTGCGTGACCTGATTGTACTCGCCTTCCTTGGTCCAGGTGATGCCCCAATCGTCGATGTGCGACTCGCCATCGTGATTGTGGACGATGCCTTCCATGGCGTGGTTGTTGTTCACCCAGGCTTGGTAGATGTCGTTGCCCATGGCCTCGCCCACTCTGTTCGGCGGGATTTCGAGCAGCGATGCGAGACGGCGCGCGGTGGAGGGATGAAACCACATGAAGACCGGCACCCGGTCGACGGGTTGCCGGTTGAGAGCGG
>JADLCA010000537.1 GCA_020847495.1 Candidatus Hydrogenedentota bacterium
CGCTGAAAGAACGCATCACGATCGAAATCAAGGCCCTGCCGCGAAACTGATAACGGACGCACGGGAGCGAAAGAGTGATTACGCGAGAATACAGAACCGTGAAACAGGTGGTCGGCCCCCTCATCCTTGTCGATGGGGTGGAGGGCGTGACGTACGGCGAGTTGACCGACATCAAGCAGGATGACGGCAGCATCCGCCGGGGACGCGTGCTCGAGGTCAACGGCGACCGCGCGATGGTCCAGGTCTTCGAAGGCACGAGCGGACTTGCGCCTGAAGAGGTGAAAGTAAAATTCCTGGGCAAGGGCATCGAACTCGGCGTGTCTCCGGATATCCTCGGGCGCGTGTTCGACGGGTTCGGCCGTCCCATCGACGATGGCCCGCGGATCATCCCCGAGAAGTGGCTGAACATCAACGGCAGCCCGATGAATCCCTACGCGCGGGACTATCCGAACGAGTTCATCCAGACCGGTGTTTCAACCATCGACCTGCTGAACACCCTGGTGCGCGGGCAGAAACTGCCGATCTTCTCCGCGTCAGGACTGCCCCACTCGCGGCTCGCGGCGCAGATCGCGCGGCAGGCAACGGTGCGCAAGTCCGGGGAGAAGTTCGCGGTGATCTTCGCGGCGATGGGGATCACGTTCGAGGAATCGGAATTCTTCATTGCCGACTTCCGGCGCACGGGCGCGTTGGAACGCGCCGTGCTCTTCATGAACCTCGCCGACGACCCGCCCATCGAGCGCATCGCCGTGCCCCGCATGGCCCTTACCGCGGCGGAATACCTGGCGTACGAAAAGGGCATGCACGTCCTCGTGATCCTGACGGACCTCACGAACTACTGCGAAGCCCTGCGCGAAATCTCCGCGGCCCGCAAGGAAGTGCCCGGCCGCCGCGGATATCCCGGCTACCTCTACACGGACCTGTCGACGCTGTACGAGCGGGCGGGCCGCATCAAGGGCAAGGGCGGGTCTATCACGCAGATTCCCGTGCTGACCATGCCCGAAGACGACAAGACGCACCCGATCCCCGACCTGACCGGTTACATCACCGAGGGGCAGGTCATCATCAGCCGCCCCATCCACACGCAGGGGATCTACCCGCCGGTGGACGTGCTGCCTTCGCTTTCGCGTCTGAAAGACAAGGGTATCGGCAAGGGCAAGACCCGCGAAGACCATGCGGACGTGATGAACCAGTTGTATTCGGCCTATGCGCGCGGCAAAAACGCAAAGGAACTCGCGGTCGTGCTCGGCGAATCCGCGTTGAGCGAGACCGACCTGCTCTTCGTGAAGTTCTCCGACGCATTCGAGGCGAAGTTCGTGACCCAGGGCGAAGACGAGAACCGCACCATCGAGGAGAGTCTCGCCATCGGCTGGGACTTGCTCGCCATGATTCCGCGCGGCGAACTCAAACGCATTCGCGACGCCTTTATCGAGAAGTATCACCCCAACGCCACGGCTTCGGCGGCCGCGGCCAGCTAGGATGAGGATGGCCTGACCCATGCGATTGGCGGTGAACCCAACGCGGATGGAACTCCTGCGGCTGCGTAAACGGCTGCAAGTCGCCGTGCGCGGCCACAAGCTCCTCAAAGACAAGCTGGATGGACTCATGAAGGAGTTCATGCAGCTCGCCATGGAGTACAAGGAGGCCCGCGTCGCCGTGGACAACGAGTTGCCGGCGGTGATGAAGTTGTTCGTGCTGGCCGAGGTCACCTCCTCGCGGGTCATTACCGAGGACGCGCTCGAAAACACCCGGCAGGAGTTGCGCATCGAGCGCAAGACCCGCCGCCTCATGAGCGTCAATGTGCCGCGGCTGGAGGTTTCGTTCGGGGAGGTAACCGGCGGCTACTCGATGGTCCAGACCAGCGTCGAACTCGACCAGGCCATCACCGGATTGCAGGCCTTCCTGCCCAAGTTGCTCAAGATGGCCGAACTCGAAGAAACCGTCCGTATGCTGTGTGATGAGATCGAGAAGACACGCCGCCGCGTCAACGCGTTGGAGCATTCGTTCATCCCGCGCATGCGCGAAACCATCAAATACATCAAAGACAAGCTGGACGAAGCCGAGCGCTCCAACACCAGCCGCCTGATGAAGATCAAGAGCCAGCGAGAGGCCCAGGAGCTTCAGGCCTCACAGTAGCCGCCGCGTCCGCGTCCTCCCGCGTGGCTGTCCCCGATGCAGCAAGGATGCCCGTCCCCGGACGAGACGCTGAGCGTTCAGACACGCCGCGTTCTGATTTGAAGTACACGATTTCGCCGCCTGCCCAATTGTCCATCTTACGCAGCAGCGCAATCCCTGCGCTCGCACCGATGATCGCACTCTCGGTCACGGTACCGGGAACCGCCAAGGGGAATAACCCTGAAAGCGGCAGTTGAGCCCGGGAACGCCAAGTTCCTGTTCATCGCGAAAGCTGGGACATCCTCGCGAGCGTGCTTGAAACGCACTTCTCGCAAACACGCCACGGCGCAGAGAAGAAAGTGAGCAGAACTCGAAACCATCTTCACCCTTCCGTATTCCTTTGCACCTCTGCCGGAGATGGGTAGAATATGTAATAAAGGGTAACTATACCTATTTATACTATATATATCTCGGTGCATTGCGTGTCAAGTTTGCCTACCTGCGTTTCCAAATGCGCTCCGCGAAACTCTTCGCGCTCCGCGCGGAGTAGCCTTGATTGTGCTGCACGAAGTGCAGCCCCAACCTGACAAGATCGCCATCCACCGACTGCGCCGATTCAAGAAGGCAGCGTCAAGGGGGTCCGGGAGTCTCGCCCGTGAGATGGCATGGGCTTCCCTGCCCATGGTCTTGAATTCACATCAACGCAATGGCGCGGAGTTCGCAGAGGAAGGCGGAGATCAAGACGCCTTCCACGGATTTCACAGTGCGGCGGAGCTGCAACCAAAGAAGAGGATTGTCCTCAGATGGCGCAGATGAACGCAGATGAGAATCGAGGCAGGTGCCTGCGAGCAGCGACATCCTTCGTGTGGCCTGAAAGTCCACTATACTTTCAGCCCAGGTCGACCGGGGGTCCAATACCATGCGGACAGTTCGTGCGATATCTTCAAACCGCGCTGGCTTTGGCAAAACCGCCGAGACCTGTGCTTCAGTACGCCGCTCCTGAAGGAAGCTACTCATTTGGCCCGTGGTCACAATGATGGGGATGTCCGGGCGAATCCGCTTGACTTCCGCGGCCATCTGTAAGCCAGTGAGCTTGGGCATCGTTTGGTCGGTGATAATCAGGTCGAATCGATTGGGGTCTGCAGAGAAGGCTTGTAAAGCGTCCACAGGACTGACCATGCCTGTAACCTCATAGCCGAGCTTACGCAGCGCACGGGTGAGGATACTTATCAGAGCCGGCTCATCATCGATCACGAGGATCCGCTCTGTGCCACCGGTCACGGCCCCTTTCACCTGTGTCTCGGAGGCAGTCTCCGCGGTGGTGAGCGGCAGATAGACCACAAACGACGTTCCCTTGCCGACTTCGCTATTGACCGCAATAGCGCCCCCGAGAGATGTCACGAGGCCGTGCACCGTGGAAAGCCCGAGACCGGTGCCCTCTCCCAGAGGCTTGGTCGTGAAGAATGGATCGAAGATGCGGTCCAGATGCTCGTCTGGAATGCCACATCCGGTGTCGCTGATCGAAAGTTGCATGTAGTCGCGATTGAGTACCCCGGGATGCAACTCAAAGAAGTCGGGGTCTGGCGTGAGGGCTCGCAGGGAGACCGTCAAGCAGCCGCCGGAGTTCTTCATGGCGTAATACGCGTTCGTGCACAAATTCATGATCACCTGATGGATCTGCGTCGGATCTGCGAGCACCGCAAACCGCTGCTTCCCGACCTCAATCCGAATTTCGATTGTAGAGGGGAGCGAGGGGCGGAGGAGCTTTATTGCTTCCTTGACAATCAAATCCAAGTCAATGACTTGCCTGCGCTCTTCCGCCTGGCGGCTTACGGTCAGAATTTGTTGGACGAGGTCCGTGGCGCGCTTGACGGCCTCCATCAATCGCCCCATATCGGCTTTGGATTCGCTCCCCTCGGGCAGGGTATCGTCAATCAATTGCACGTAACCGATAATGGCGGCGAGAATGTTGTTGAAGTCGTGCGCGATACCTCCTGCGAGCGTGCCAATGGCTTCCATCTTCTGGGATTGCCGGAAGCGTCTTTCCAGTGCTAGCTGATCGGTGATGTCCCTCTGGATAGCCACGAAACTGACCACGGTTCGGGTTGCGTCCATGACCGGGGATATTGTCAGCTCGGCGTCGTAGAGCGTTCCGTTCTTCCGCCTGTTTCTCATCCTTCCTGACCATGTATTGCCGCTTGTGATGCATTGCCACAGTTCCCGGTAGAAGGTCTCGTCCCGCTCGCCACTTTTCAAGATGCGGGGACTTTGGCCGATGGCTTCATGGCGTTGATAGCCCGTGATGCGCTCAAACGCGGGGTTGACGTATGTAATATCTCCCGCCACGGTCGTGATGATGACAGCTTCCGCGGTCTGCTCCAGACCGGTAGCCAGCAGGGTGCGTTCCTCTTCCGCCCGCTTGCGTTCGGTGATGTCCATGTACGTTCCCAGCACGCCGATGACGGCCCCCTGGGCGTTCCGCAATGGGACCTTGCTTGTCAGCAGATGGATCGTCCCGCCCGAGGGGGTCGTTTGGGGCTCCTCAACAAGTAACCTGGGTATTCCCTCTTGGAGCACCGCCCGGTCATCGCTGCGATAACGCTCTGCCTGCTCGCGCCAGCTCAAGCCGAAATCGTTCTTGCCGATGAGCTGCTCCGGGGCTTCAAATCCGGCGTCGCGCGCGAACGCCAAATTGCAGCCCAGGTAGTTCAGGTGTTTGTCCTTCCAGAAGACCCGCGCCGGGATATTGTCGAGCACGGCGCGAAGAATCTCACGTGATTGCCACAGCGCATCCTCCACCCGCTTGCGGTCGGTGATATCCATGATCACCCCGACCACCCGCTGGACCTTTCCCTCCTGCATGACAGCGTGGCCGGATGTGCGAATCCACAGCCGTCGGCCCTTGAAGGTCGTGAAGGGGACGTCCATGTCGTAGGGCCTGCCTTGTTCAACGCACTCCCGGAACGCCGCCAGAACTGCGGGCCGGTCCTGTTCGTCATAGCATTGGAGGCTCTTGGCGATGTGTTCGTCCGAGCCCTCGGCAATATCGCCGGGCTCGAGGTCATGAATGCGATAGGCCTCGTCGGTCCACTTCATTGTCTGTTCGGACACATTCCATTCCCAACCACCGATCCGCGCAAGACGCTGCGATGCATTTAGCAAAGCTTCGCTTCGGCTCAACGCCAGCTCGGCAAGCCTGCGTTCGGAAATGTCGCGTGAAACGCCGACGAAAGTCATGAACGAGCCGTCCTCGGCATAGGTGGGTGTCATATGGGCTTCATGCCATCGCCAGGAACCGTTGGCGTGCCTGACCCGGTACTGAGGCCCCGGCAAGGCGCTTCGAGCGTCGAGAACCCTTGACATATACTCTTCGCACAGGCAGACGTCATCGGGATGCACGAACGGCCGAAACGTTTTGCCCAGCAGGTCTGACGGTTCATAGCCGAGTCTTGTCTTCCAGGAGGGAGAAATGTAGGTGAAAACGCCATCGGCACGCTTTGTCCATATCAGGTCAAACGAATGATCGACAAGGAATCGAAGGTGCGCCTCGCTGTCCCTTAGTGAATCCTCCATTCGTTTGCGCTCGGTGATGTCCGTGGCGATTCCGGCCAGGGCGACCTTGTTGCCCTGCTCGTCCAGAACGACCTGTGTCCGGCAATCGAGAATCACTTCCTTGCCGTCGGCGGTCTGGTTGACGACCTCGCCCCGCCATTCTCCGTGCTCCAGCGTCTCTTCGAAAATCTGCCGCTGTGTGGCGCCGCGTTCAGGGTCTTCTCCATATTTCTCCGTGGAGACCCCAATCAGCTCGTCGCGGGAATAGCCCAAGGCCCGGACTTCCGCGTTGTTGATATAGGTGATGACACCATTCAGGTCCGTTACGGTCACGCGGTCCTGGATCTGGTCGAGCACGAGCGATTGCAGACGCAATTGGCCTTCGACTCGCTTGCGCTCCGTGATGTCCAGCATGGCGCCGATCATGCGCACGGCGCGGCCATCCGCGTCGCGCAGGATGTACCCGCGGTCCACAACGTAGGCATACTCGCCGTCGGCCCTGCGGAACCGGTACTCGTCGTTCCACCGGTCCACGCCGCGATCTTGGAGGGCGGCGAAGAACGTTTCGTCCACCCGCTTCCGGTCCTCCGGGTGGAGGCGGTCGAGCCACCAGCCCACGGTCTGGGGCGCTTCGACGATGTCTGTCCAGCCGAACACTCTGGCACCGGACTCATTCCACCGCTGGGTATCGTGGATGATGTCCCAGTCCCAGACGACATCGTTGGTGGCTCTCAACGCCAAGCTAAGGCGTTCTTCGCTCTCGCGCAGCACCTGTCCCGCCCGTTTGCGCTCGGTGATGTCGGTCGCGATGCTGAGTATGACCGGCGTACCCCGCCAGAGAATCCGCTTCGCAACGATGTCCAGGGGAAGAATTGACCTGTCCTTCCGGTAGTGCGCCGCTTCGAAGCGCACTTCGCCACGTTCTTCGATCTCGCGAAACCGTCTTTCGAGCAAGGCCACACTCTCGGGGACGTCCAGATCGAAGAGGCTGATGGCAAGAAACTCGTCCTCACGTTCGTAACCGTGCAGGAGCAAGGCCTCGCGGTTTACAAAGAGGAAGCGGCCATCGGTGCCGTGAATGGTGACCGCTGCCGGCGCGTCGTCGATCATGCGTGCCAAGAGGGCGATGCGTTCATCTTGGCGCTGCTGGTCTGTGAGATCCTCGACGAACCCCATGAAGAGGTTCTCGTTCAGAAGCGAGGCCGAGACCCGCCACCAACCGATATCGCCGTTGGCGCGACGGAAAGCTGTCTCGCCGACGGAATGCCCCGTATCCAGGAGCCGTTGGAAATGCGCACGGCCGGCCTCCTGGCCCTCGGGCGGCAACATGTCCGTAATCGACATGCTCAGCAGTTGCTGTGCGCTGAAGCCCGTGATCCGCTCGGCAGCGAGGTTGACATCGACATACCGACCAGAGCGGTCTGCCACGAACACCCCCAGCGGTGCGTGCTCGAAGTACTTCTGGGTCAGGTCTTCGCTTTCCGAAAGCCGTCGGCGCACGCGGATCTTGTCGAGCGCAAAGGCGAGGTCGCCAGCCATTTTCTCGAACAGGCTCCGCTCCTCCGAATCGTGGACGAACTCCGTGGGCACGGAGACTGCCAGAATTCCGTAGGTCTTGCCTCCGGCGGCCAGACGCCGAACGAGCCCCGATCGACCGCCGTACTCTCGCGACAGCGGACAGTCGGTGCACTCGGTGATCGGGTCGTTAATGACAATCGTAGCGTCCTGCTCCAACGCTCGCCGCATGCAGGATGAGAATTCGCCGCGCATCAGGCGCTCGCGCAGCGCGCCGAACTGGCCATCGAGCCCCGCGGCCGCGACCGCGGAAATGGCTCGCGCATCCTCCTCGAGCAGTGCGATCCAGGCGTTGAAGTAGCCTAGCGTAGCGGTCAGGTTTTCGCAGGCCAACGTGATTAGCCGTTGCGGGTTCTCCTCGTGCGTGATCAGCTGGTTGACATTCCGGATGGCCAACAGCACCTGCTTGATATGGGCTTCGCGCGCTTTCGCTGTGTCGCCTTGCACTTCCAGGTCGAGAGCGTGGAGAGCGAATGCAAGGTCATCGGCCACTTCCGCGATCAACGCTCGTTCCCCATCGTCGTCCGCCGCGGAGCGCGGCACCGCTACCGTCAGCACGCCGTAGTCGTGCTCTTCATAGCGGAGCGCGGCAGCCAGCACGGCCAATTCGTGGTAGCTACCAGACAGCGGACACTCTCCGCATTCCGTTGTCGGGTCGTACAGAGCCACGACGTCCCTGCTGGCCAACGCCATGCGCGCGCATGCAGGCCACTGGCCGCGCAAGAGACGTTCGCGAAGAGCGTCGAACGAAACGCCGGCGTCGGAGACACTTGCGCTCAGTAAATGACCCGCCTCATCCGAGGCGAGGATCCACGCGTACCGGTATCCGCGCGAATCGGTGAACACCTCGCATGCCCGGCTGAGCAGCACGCTTCGGTCCGTCTCGCGCATGATGATATGCTTCACGTCCCGCAATGTGCGTAGGATATTGATCAAGCGGGACTCGCTTGTGGCATCCGTCTTCGCGGTGCGCCGCTTTGATTTCCCCTGCTCTCTCCTGGCCTCAAGATCGCTCATGTGTTGGAGCCCTTCCAGCAAACGTTCCTGGAACACAGCGATACCATGCCGCTCATAGCTCAGAACGCTAGTACAGTACATGCGGCTGGCCACAGCACTAGCGCGCTTTGCAAGAAGTCCCCCTGCTTGCGAAGTGGACGAGATTCCCGCCGACCACGGGAAAACCAACGTGTCGATGTTCAGCCGTACGTTCCATTTTGCTCCAATCGCTGGGATTCGTCAACTCGCCAAAGGCAAATTTGCTCTAGACATGAGAATTTAGAGATGTTGAGCATTCAGCACCCAAATCAAATAAAGGTGGCTGTCCCTATTTATGCGCATGGCAAATGCCGCTAGGTTCACGGACTAGGCTCCCGCGTGCACGGAATAGGTGAAAAACGAAACGGACGGACCCTTGCGTCGATACCGATAACCGTATACGATAGACGTAATGAAAGACAAAAACAAGATTCTCGTACGCGAGGTTCTACTTGCCTTCTGGAAGGTCCACATCCTCCACCACGCGGGCGAAGGTCCGGTCGTCGGCCAGTGGATGCTCTCGGAGTTGCGCGAGCATGGCTACGATGTGAGTCCTGGCACACTATACCCCTTGCTGCGGCGGATGGAAGGCTACGGCTGGCTGCGAAGCAGAATAGATACGCAGGCCGGCCCAAAGGGCCGCCGGGAGTACTTTTTGACGAAGGAAGGACGTGCAATATTGAAAACCCTGCGTGAGCACGTCGTCGAAATGCACTTGGAGGTTGTTCCCGACTCTCCTCGTCACGGGTGAGTTTCAGCGAACGGTTGGGTGCACTTTGCGGCCAACAGAATATGAGGACTGTAGCGGGATGCGCCCGGATTTCTCACACGCACAAGCCACTGCTTTTTCAATGCCAGTTGAATCAGCAATTTCCGAGACTCTGGCACATCCTCCGCGCGTACACGGTGTGCGTGTGAGAAATGCGGATTAGCCGTACAAAGCGCGGGAGCCCCGTCGTGGGCATTTGGACTCGTCACGGGTAGTGCGATAGAATGTATACGGGATGATCGCTTTACGTTTGTCTGCCCGGCAGAGGATTGGGAACTTCCGCCGGAAACCCTGAGCGGGGAACGGATTATACACCGCCATGATCAGGCATCTGCGCGTCCTTGTCGTGGACGACGACCCGACGATCCTGGAAATGCTGTCCACCTTTCTGGAGGGTAAAGGCTACTCGGTCGCGAGCGCCGCGAACGGTCAGGAAGCCTTGGAAACCCTTGAATCCCAGCCGTTCGACCTCGTTATCAGCGATATCGAAATGGCCGGCGTCAATGGGTTTGAACTTCTGCGCCAGACCCGTACGAGCGACCCGCAGATCGGCATCATCCTCATGACCGCGTATGAAGAGTCGCACCCCTTGTCCGCCGCGTTGCGGGCCGGTGCCGACGGATACATCTCCAAACCCTTCAGTTTGCGCAAATTCTCGCTCATCTTCGAACAGGCCTACTGGAACGCCCTGTCCCGTGATGACTGGTGGGCCAAGCACGACGATGGCACCCGGGACGGCACCCACGGCATGTAACGCCGCCCTGCGCCCCAATTTAATTCGGGGACAGACTTCTTTTTATATGTCCGTTTACGAATAGTCTGCGAAAGATTTTTATTATTTTGGTAATTGCGCTGCATTAAAAAGTAGTCTGTCCCTTAATTAAGATTTCGGTGACGCGTTTTGGGGGCTCGGTCTTACCTGGGGCGGGGGTCGTCGGCGATATAGAGGGCGGGGTCGATGCGCACGAAGTGGCGCAGCACGAGTTCTGCCATAAGGCCGAGGCTGACGGTGAGTGTGCCGGTAGACGCCACGACGAGGCCCGCTATCACCAGGATAGGCCCAAGCAGTGGCTGTGGTCCGCCCCAAACCCACAACATTGCGCCGGCGATGATTCCCACCCAACCGGCCAGAACTTGGTAGAGGCCAATCTTGCCGAAGAAATGGCCGGGTGCGTGCCGGTAGCGGCACAGGAACCACATGGTGAGTACGTCGAGCGCCCCGCGCGAGAAGCGTTCAAACCCGTACTTGGACTTGCCGTAGCGGCGCCGGTGGTGTTCGACGGGTATCTCGGCCACGCGGTAGTTCAGGCTGTGGGCGAGCACGGGGATCAACCGGTGCATCTCCCCGTACAACTGGATGTTACGAACGACCTCGATCCGCAGCAGCTTAAAGCCACAGTTCACGTCGTGGAGGGGTACCTTAAACAGCCAGGAGACAAAACCGTTGTAGAGGCGCGATGGGACCGTCTTGTGAACGGGGTCATGTCGCACCGCCTTCCAGCCACAGACGACATCGTAGCCTTCAGCAAGTTTCTCCAGGAAGCGGGGAATCTCCTTGGGCTCGTCCTGCAGGTCGGAATCCATGGTGAAGACGAGGTCGCCATCGGCCCGGGCGAATCCCGCCGCCAAAGCAGAGGATTTTCCGAAATTTCCCCGGAGCCGGATGATTTCGACCGTGTCAAAGCGTTTCCTCAGTGCGCACATGACCTCGTGCGACCCATCCGTGCTTCCGTCATCGACGAGAAGGATGCGGTGAGGGTGCGGGGTCACATACTGCGTAATGCCCTCGACCAGCGGCTCGAGGGTCTCGCGCTCGTTGTAGACGGGGATGACGAATGTGATCTTCATGTCGCTC
>JADLCA010000538.1 GCA_020847495.1 Candidatus Hydrogenedentota bacterium
CCCCGAACATTCCGGGCAGATACGCCTGGACCTTGTACTTTCCGTCGGGGAGCTTGTCGAACGTGAAATGGCCCTCAACATCCGAAGTGGTAATACGCCGAAAGGCATCCGGGCCTGGTCCCTCGTATTGCCGTGAATCGTAATCTTCCAGTACCAGCCGGATCTCCGCGTTGGCGACGGGCTTGCCCTGCTGGTCAATGATGGTTCCGTCGAATCCTCCATCCGGCTGAGGAGATTGCGCATAGGCACACGCGACGATTAGAAAAGGGCTGATCAGGCAAGCATATTTAACCGGCGGAATTCGAACAATCGCATCCATCACCACGCTCGTCCTCAATTGCCGGGGCCAACCACACCCAGCTAACTGGATCGCTCTCAGTATATGATAGGCGGACCGGCGAATACAGAGAGACACGCGGCCGCCGCTCTCGGAGTCTGGCTCACCGGTGGCAAGAGTTGCGTTTCCAGGTTGCATGCCTGTAGAACGTTCGAGAGGCGCGAAACAGAGACAAATACCATGAGTTCCATCACACGCAGAAGCTTTTTGCAGACTTCGGCCACCGCGGCAATGGCCTTGGGTGGCGCGGCAGCGCTGGGCCAGCCTGGCGCGAATGGGCGTTCAAACTTCGTTTTGCTGATGTCGGATGAGCACAATCCCAAAGTCTCTTCGATCCACGGCCACCCCTTGGTGCGCACGCCCAACCTTGAGCGGTTGGCTGCCCGTGGGACGGTATTTGAGAATACGTACTGCCCGTCGCCGTTGTGCATGCCTTGCCGCAGCGCCTTCATGTCGGGCCGGCGCGTCAATGACATCCAGTGTTACAACAACTGCAACGTCGTTCCCTTCGACTATCCAAGCTACGGACAGGTCCTGCGCGAACAGGGTGTCCACACCGTACACATCGGGAAGGTGGACGTTTACCGGCCGGGCGCCGAACTGGGTTTCAGCGAAATGTTGCTGCCGGGCGACCGCAAGCGTCCCGGCGATGAGAACATCTGCCGGGAGCCGCTTGCAATTCGGGCCGATGGCGCGAGCCGCGCGGATGGCTTCGGGCCGGCAGAGAGCAATCCGTTCGCGGGCGATGACCGCGTGGTGGACGCCGCGCTCGAATGGCTTGCGACGCGGCCTGCGCAATTGAGTCAGCCGTGGATCCTGGTCGTGCAGGTGGTAAAGCCCCACTTCCCGCATATGGTGACCCAGGAACTTTGGGATAGGTACGCGGACGGCGCGGATCTGCCTGCCCAGGGGCGCGACGTGGCATCGGCCAATCATCCTTACGCGCGGGATCTGCGCGATCATTTCCAGACGGACTTGTTTACCGACGAGCAGATCAAAGGGTTGCGCCGCGGCTACCTGGGGTGCGTCGAACACGTGGACTGGGAACTGGGCCGCATCATGGATGCGCTCGAAGCCAACGGCCTCGCTGACACAACCACGCTGGCGTACACGTCGGACCACGGCGACATGCTGGGGAAGTTCGGCATGTGGTGGAAATGCAGCCTCTACGAGGATTCGGCGCGGGTGCCGCTCGTCGTGGCGGGGCCCGGATTCACGCCTGGTGCGCGCGTACGCACGCCGGTGGACCTGCACGATCTGCGGGCCACGATGTTCGCCGCCACGGGCGCCGCGCAGCCGGACTCATGGCTTGGCGCCTCCCTCCAGCGTCTGGAACCCAACGACGCGGAGCGCTGCGTATTCTCTGAATACCATGGGCACGGCACGCGATCCGGCTCGTATCTGATTCGCAAAGGCGACTGGAAGCTTCATTACTGCATGAAGGCGCCGCACCAGCTCTTCAATCTGGCCGAAGACCCGGAGGAACTCAATAACCTCGCGGAGGCGAACCCCGGGAAGCTGCGTGAACTCGAGGAAGCACTGCGCGCGGTCTGTTCCCCCGAGGAGGAGAACGACCGCGCGCACGCGTTTGAGCGGCGGCAGCTCGCCGCCATGGCGCAGATGAAATCCGCCGCGCCCGCTACTTGATGCTGAATTGCTTGACGATGGTCCCGAGTTCGTCCGTCTTCTTGGGATGCGTGTTGATGATGCTCACCTTCCCGTCGGGGCTCACAGCCAGCGCGTAAGCCATCCAGGAATAGCCCGCACCCGAGTCCATGATCGGCACAACTGTGTAGGCGCCACCGGAGCCATACGAAGCCTGTGCGGGCATTGCGGCGCTCACGGCCGCGGCCGTGGCTGGCGAGAGGGTTTGCGCATCGGCACGGGGCAGCAGTTGAGCGGACATGGCCCCGATGAAGGCGGACACCAGGCAGAGGGCGACGACAGCGGCGTTTCGAGGAATACGCATCGGACTTCTCCTTCCATTTTTCGGGCAGAACACCCGTTGACATGTTGATTGGATTATAGCCGCTTTCGCGTCTTGCCGCTTGCAAGGTTGTCTTGCAGTCCGCAGGGCCGTAGAATACGCCCTGTCTTTCATCACAACGTAGTTATCCGCAGAGCAAAGCATGCGATGCAATAGGGAGTAGTTCCGTGTCAAACGCCGAGAACGAACAAGCCGAACAGGGTCAAGTCATCCCCACCCCTCCACGAAAAGCGGACAACAGCGTGCTGGTCAAAGGCTGCGCCATAGGCTGCGGAGCGCTGATATTCCTCGCAATTCTGATTGGGGGAGCGGTGCTCTTCTTCCTGTATCCCGCCTTCTCATCGAAAATGGCCCAGGCGGTGAGCAAGCAAGTCACCGCGAATTTCGAGACACTTATGGAAAGCGGCAAAGTCCCCGAGCAGGACGCGGAACTGTATCAGAGCCTGGTGGACTCCACACAGGATCCGGAAGTCACCATGGTCGGAGCGATTCTTGCCGCGACGATTGTGGAGACGAATCTCGAAGACGGCGAGGTCAGCGATGGCGAGCGCCAGGAAGCGCAGGACGCGCGCGCGCTGTTCGAGGCCAACCCCGGCGCAGGCGTCTTCGACGTGAATGCGTTTATCGCCGAGCACGATGGGCTCGAAGAGCGGATCAAGGAGAAGCAGCGTTCGATCAACCCGTCCATGCTTGTGGAACCGCAGTAGAGGATTCTCGAGAGGTAGCCGCAAAGGTACGCCGCGCGTACCCTTGCCCGATCACCGCCGCCAGAAACTGGGCATGAACAGCACCAGAATCGCGATGAACTCAAGACGCCCGAGCAGCATGGTGAAGGACAGGAAGAGCGTGCCGGCCCATCCGATGGCGTTGTAGTCGCGAACCGCTCCCACGTGTTCCAGTCCGGGGCCGATGTTGTTGAGTGCGGCAGTCACGGCGGTGAAGGCGCTCTCGAAAGGCAATCCCTGCCAGGACATGAACAGGCACCCCAGGAAAAACCACAACGCGTAGAGATACAGATAGGCTGCGGTCTTTCTCTGAATCTCAGGGCTCACAACCTCGTCGTCGATCAGCAGCGGGCGGACCGTCTTGGGCCTGAAGGTCGATTCCAGGCGCCAGTAGACGATCTTGAACATCATGAGCACGCGAATGACCTTGATACCGCTGCCCGTGGAGCCGGCGCACCCGCCCACGATCATGACGACGACCAGCAACATGCGCGAAAAGAAAGGCCAGCGGTCGAAATCGTCCGTGACATAGCCTGTCGTGGTCATGCACGACACCACCTGGAAGGCCGAGACGCGCAACGCGTGAACGAAACCATACTCCACGTGACTGTCTACGGGCTGGAAGGTCTCTCCCTGATCGGGAAACTGACCTTCCACGCCCGTGAGATTTACGGCAATCAGGATCGTCGCACCCGCCAGGATAGCGATGTACAGGCGCCATTCTGAATTCTGCCACAGGGCCTTCCAATTGCCGAGGGCCATCGCGGCAAACAGGAGAAAATTGGTGCCGCCCACGGTCATGCAGACCAACAGAATTGACTCGACCCAGATGCTGTCGAAGGCCGCCACACTGGCCTGCCGCGTGGAGTAGCCTCCGGTCGCCAACGCGCCGAACACGTGGCAGCATGATTCAAAGAAGCTCATTCCCGCAGCCATCAGCGCCAATGTAAACGCGACGGTGAACCCCGCGTAGACTTTGGTGATCAGGGCGGCATTCTTGCGAAACCTGGGCCGCAGGCGGCCGGCAATGGGACCCGTCGCCTCCGTTGACGTGATGAGCTTTCCGCCGAATCCAAAATAGGGCAGGATGGCCACGAACAGGATCACGATGCCAATACCGCCCAACCAGTGTGTAAAGGAGCGCCAGAACAGGACGCTCTTGGGAACCGCCTCAATGTCGGTGATAACGGTGCACCCGGCGGTGGTAAATCCCGAAACGCTTTCGAAGAAGGCGTCGTTGTAGCTGAGGATTCCCGAGAAGAAGAAGGGCAACGCGCCCACGGCGCATGCAAGTATCCAGGAAAGCCCAACCAACCCCACGGCTTCGCGTTCAAAGAGGCGGGGAGAAGCGCCACGACCCGCCCGGAGCAGGGAAAGGCCCACGCCCACGCCCACAACCGCCGAGAGTGCGATGGAGACGAAGGCGCGGAGTTCTCCAAAGTAAACCGCCCACCCCAGGGACGGAATCATGGATATGCCGATCGCGGCGGTGATGAGCCCAAGGTAGCGGGCCATGATCCGGTAGTTCATCGCTGAAAACCCAGCATGGAACGTTCCACACGCGTGGCGGCCACTGCCAATACCTCCTACTTCCGCCAGAACGACGGGACGAACAATACCAGAATCGTCACCAGTTCCAGACGCCCGAGCAGCATGGTGAGGCTCAAAAATGCCGTGCCTGGCGCTCCCACCAGATGATAGTCCCGGATGGCTCCCACATGCTCCAAACCCGGTCCGCAGTTGTTGAGACAGGCCGCCATCGAGCTGACGGCGCTGTCAAAGGGCAGACCTTCCCATGAGAGGTAAATGGCGCCGAACACGAACCACGCCGCGTAGATGACGAGAAAGGAGAGGGCACGGTGTTGGACGGTGTCGCTGATGACATCTCCGCCAATGCGGAGAGGTTTGACCGTTTTAGGGCGGAACGTGGTTTCCAAACGATGAAGTGCGATCTTGGAGTACATGAGCAGCCGGACGACTTTGATTCCGCTGGAAGTGGAACCGGCGCTTCCGCCGATGCACATCACGAGCACCAGCATCATGCGCGAGAAGAACGGCCAGCGGTCGAAGTCGTCAGTCACGAAGCCGGTATCCGTCATGCAGGAAGCGACGTGGAATGCCGACACGCGCAAGGCATGCGCCGCCGGATAGTGGTGCGGCTCAGCGACAGGCTCGAATGACTGGCCAAAGTCGGGGAACTGGCCGCCCATGCCCACGAGATTGAGCGTGATCAGCAGGGTAGCCGTAACCAGTATCCCGATATACAGACGCCATTCCGTATCCTGCCAGAGCGCTTTCCAGTTCCCGAGCCACATCTCTGCGAACAGGGCGAAATTGGTGCCGCCGATGACCATGAACGCAATGATCACCAGTTCGATGGGAAGGCTGTTATAAGCGCCGACGCTGGCCTGCCTGTTCGAGAACCCGCCGGTGGCCAGTCCGCCAAAGGTGTGAATCAGGGCGTCGTAGAAACTCATGCCCGCGAGCATCAGGGCCGCTGTATTCAGTATTGTCAGAAGCACATACACCTTGAACATGAGCGCGGCACTTTTGCGGAATCGGGGCAGCAACCTGCTTGTGGAGGGCCCCGTCGACTCGGACTTCATAATGAGCTTGCCGCCCGCACCGATGTACGGAAGCACGGCGATAAAGAGAATGACGATACCGATGCCTCCAAGCCAGTGCGTCAAGGAGCGCCAGAACAGGAGGCTTTTGTCAACCGCCTCGATATCGGTGATGACCGTGGCTCCCGTGGTGGTGAACCCGGAGACGCTCTCGAAATAGGCGTCATTCCAACCGAGCGTGCCCGCAAAGACGAACGGCAGAGAGCCCAGCCAGCAGGCCACGATCCACGTGAGCCCGACCAGCCCGATCGCCTCCCGCTCGTAGATGCGGGTGGGCGCGCCCCGGCCACTCCAGGCAAGAGCGATGCCGAAGGCTATCGATGTAGACAGGGAAAGCGTCAGGCTCCGCAGTCCGCTGGCCTCGCCCAGATACACCGCCCAGCCGATCGCGGGCAACATGGACACCCCGATCGCGATGCAGATATATCCCAGATACTTCGAGAGAATGCGGTAATTCATTGTGTGCCCGCGGCCGTCAGAGTACTGGTTGAGAGCCGCGCGCCTCCCTTCCTCACGACTCGGGAATCAACACCACTTTGCCCGTGCTCTTCCGGTCCGAGACGAACTGTTGGGCCTCGGCGGCCTGCTCCAGCGCAAAGCGATGTTGAGCCAATACCGTGAGTTTGCCCGTCGACAGCCACCCGGTCAGATCGCCGAATGCCTTCCCCATGGCCTCCATGTCATTGGCATAACCGGACAGGTGAAATCCGGACACCGTCCAATTGGCGGCAAGCAATTGAATAGCGCTGACCGTCGATGGTTGGCGGCTGGCGGCGCCCAACGTGATGAGACGGCCGCGCGATTTCAAGCAGCGCAGACTCTTCTCGAACACACTGCCGCCCACGGACTCAACCACCAGGTCGCAGCCCGCGCCATTGGTGATCTGCCTGACCTCAGCCGCGAAGTCGCGCTTGGTGTAGTTGACGGGATGCGTGCAGCCGAGTGATTGGATCAACGCGCATTTCTCATCCGTGCTGCACGTTCCAATGATGGTTGCGCCCACATTCCGTACGATCTGAACCATGAAGACGCCGAGCCCCCCGGCGGCGGCCTGGAGCAGTACTGTCTGCCCTTCACGCAGTCCGCCGAGCGTCAACAGCGCGTGATACGCGGTCAAATACTGGCACGGGATCGCGGCAGCCTGCGCGAAGTCGAGTTCCGCGGGCTTGGGCATTAACCGGGAGTCAGGGGCGATGACGTATTCGCTGTAGCCGTTCTCGCAGAAGCCCATGACGCCCGCGCCGCTGGGCCACGGGCAATCCGGCGCACCGGCGGCGTCTACCGTGCCCGCGATCTCAAAACCCGCTCCGAATGGCGGTTTGGGTCCGCTCGGATAGAGCCCTTCGCGTTGCATGATGTCGGCGTAGTTGATACCCGACGCATGTACTTTGATACGGACTTGCCCCGGTCCCGGTTCGGGTATGGGCACATCCCGCACTTCGAGTACTTCCGGCCCGCCAAAGCGGGTGACGACCACCGTCTTCATGGCATGTCACAATCCTGTGTTCGATGGATGAGAGCCGGGAGAGAGCCGATAGCCTGCGCAACGATCATAACACAGAGCCAACGCGGCATTCTCCATCGCACTCATGGACCTCATCAGCTCAAAGGTTCAATGCGCTCGATACCGCCCATGTAAGGCCGCAGCGCTTCGGGCACGACCACGGACCCGTCGGCCTGCTGGTAGTTCTCGAGCACGGCGATGAGAGTCCGTCCCACGGCCAGTCCCGAACCATTCAAGGTATGCACAAACTCCGGTTTCTTGTCGCGCCGGAACCGGATGTTCGCGCGGCGCGCCTGGAAATCGGTACAGTTCGAGCAGGAGCTGATCTCCCGGTAGGTGTTCTGCCCCGGAAGCCATACTTCTATGTCGTAGGTCTTGGCAGAGCAGAAGCCCATGTCGCCCGTGGACAGCGTCACCACCTGATACGCGATGCCCAGCTTCCGCAGGATCGTCTCCGCGTCGCGCACCAGGCTCTCCAACTCGTCCCAAGATTGCTCCGCGGTGGTGAACTTGTACAGCTCCACCTTGTCGAATTGGTGCTGCCGCAGCATGCCGCGCGTGTCCTTGCCGTAGGAGCCCGCTTCGCTTCGGAAGCACGGCGTGTAGGCGGCGTAGCGAATGGGCAATTTGTCAGCATCGAGGATTTCGTCACGGTGCAGATTGGTCAGCGGCACCTCGGCCGTGGGCACCATCCACAGGTCGCGTCCCTTGAGGCTGAAAGCCTCTTCCGCGAATTTGGGGAGTTGCCCCGCGCCTTCCATGCTCGCGCCCAGCACCATGAAGGGCGGCAGCACTTCGGTGTAGCCATGTTCGTTGATGTGGGTGTCCAGCATCAGAGAGATGAGCGCGCGTTCGAGGCGCGCGCCGGCCCCCTTGAGCACGGTGAACCGCGCGCCCGACAACTTGGCGCCTGCCTCGAAATCCAGAATCCCCAGCCGTGTGCCAAGGTCCACATGATCGCGCAGTTCAAAATCGAACTTCGGCGGCGTGCCCCACTGGCGTTCCAAACGGTTGGCCGAGGCGTCCGGGCCGACGGGCACGCGCGCATCGGGCATATTGGGAATGACGAGCATCTGGTCGCG
>JADLCA010000539.1 GCA_020847495.1 Candidatus Hydrogenedentota bacterium
GCAGGAGACTCAGTATGCCGGGCTCATCCTTGTTGATGGCAACGAGTGCGAGGCTGTCCCCGTCGATGGTGGTGGTCTTCGCATCCGCGCCGCTGTTCAACAAGCCCTCCACTTCGTAGGTGTTGCCATCCCGTATGGCGAGTTCCAGCTTTGATGGTCTTGGATAGGCCGTACCTTCCAGCGCCCACTTCCGGTACGCCGTGAAGCGGGGTTCCGTGTCCCACACCTCGATGTCCCAGTTGTCGCCAATCTTCTTGAACAGGGTAGCGGCAACGGCATTGTCTTCGTAGACACATGCCAGCCAGCAATACCAGCTCAAGCGCCACCACGAGTCAGGAAAATCCTGTAGAATACGATCGTAACCCTTCTGGATTCGAGGCCATGAGAATCCGTATGCGAGAAAATTCTCGTTGGACTCCCAAGCCTTGACCTTTGTCGCAATCACGGCGTAGAGGGTGTCGCCGGCCAGTTTCGCCGTGTCATCGGCAGACTTCTCCGCAAACGCCAGCATCGCCTCCCGCGATCCGCCCCAGCGGGGAAGCAGGGCTCGCGTGCGCTCGTAGTAAAGGGGGTAATACAAGGGTTCAAACGCCACGCCTTTAACAAATGGGGTCTTCTCCGGATCCGAGAAGAGGGATGAAAAGAGGGTGCGCACAATCACCCCGGTCAGGGTTGTGGTGGAGCTTTCGCTGGAAGGGGGAGCCTCCATGACAAGCTCCGCGCGCACCTGGAAGTACTCGGGGTCCTTGGGCTCGATCTTCGAGCACTCCTCCAGCACTTTCCAGGCCCGGTCCAGATAATCGTGATAGCCTTTCCAGCCTTCCTCCGTCACCGTGTAGGAGTAGCCGCTGCCCCGGTATCCCCACGCCCGCTGCTGGTAGGCTTTGCACAAGACCATGCGCCACGTCAGAGAATCCGGATACGCCGCCTTCCAGGCGTCGATCATCTTGAAGAAGCGGACTTCTGATTCGCCTTCCATGAACTGGCCCGCATCGGAAAGCCATTCATAGAAGAACGGCAATTGCCATTCGCCCGAAGGGAATCGCGTCTTCTCGTCGCGCAAGCGCTTCACGATGGCTTCAAGGGGGGCAAATTCCTTGGTCAGGCTGAGACGCACGATTTCCTGATAGCTGATCATGGAATTGCGTGTGTAGTCGTTCCCCGTGCTTTCCACGTGAGCTTTGTTGCCGAAGTTGATGCCGTACCGGCCATTGTCCTGGATCAGGTTGTCCCGGGCCACGGCGTGCAAATCATCCCAATAGAATGAAATGCCGCTGTCTCCATTCCCGCGGATCACACACCCGGTAATTTCGGGCCGGGTCTTCGCGTCTTCGCAGTAGATTCCCGTGGTCGTGTTATTCTCGACCAGACACTTTTCCAGTTTGGGCTCGCCACCTTGCAGGGAGACGCCCGTGCACGCCGCGTTTCGCGCAATACAGTCGGCCACGGTGATCTTGCTCTCGATGATGTGGATGGCAGGGTACATGATCTCGGGAGTAGCTTGACTCTCTGCCAGGGCGATGTGTTGAAAGGTCAGCCCTTCTACGCGGCCGCTCGTCACCCCCTGAATCTTGATTGGCGCACCGGCGCTCTGCGCGCACTGAACGATCGTCTTGTCGCGATTCTCTCCCTTCAAGGAGACGCCATCTTTCAGGCGCAAGGTCTCGGTGTAGGTTCCTGGTTTCACCAGCACTGTGTCACCCGGTGAGCCGGCGTCGATGGCCGCCTGGATGCCGGGATAGGAATCCGGGACAGAAAGATCAGCGGCAAGGCCGCAGAGGGAGAATGCACACGCATAAATCGTGAAAGCGAGAAGGAGACGCAACATGATCTGCACTCCCAATCAGTTGTCGCTGTACGGCCCGGGGTGCCCTCTGGATAGGTCCGTGCCTACCAGTTGATCTTAGACCTGCGCCTCGCTGCTGTCAATGCGAGTGTTGCTGTCCTCTATCCCTAGAGCGCACAGATTCCTTCCTCCGTGGTCATTCTCCAAGCGTGCCTGTCGCCAACTGATTTGGGAGTGCTGTTCATCGCAGTTGCTGCCAGTGCCGAGCGTCTCTCTCGGACCTCACAGAATACTGTGGCCTCCGTCCAAACCCCAGGGTCCGCGAACCACGATCCGGCAGGTAGAGATCGTGCCCCGCAAGTCCCGGAGGGACGGAAGAAAGTAGCCCAGGAATTCATTCCTGGGTTACTCGATACTCCCCCTTTCGTGCAGTCCCGGAGGGACGGTAGAGCCAAGTCTATGTCCAGACGCCTTGTAGCTTTGAAGCGAGCGCCCGGTCTCTGTCGTCCCTACGGGACTCTTCGCTTAGGTTACGTCCTGACCCAGGAATGAATTCCTGGGCTATGTTCAATTGTCCCTCCGGGACACAGAATAGGTATCGCCGATTGAATCGACGGGCCTTCTACGATACGGGTACAAGCGGTGATTGTGGCTCCCGGTTGCACGCAATTGGCCCATCCCATTTGATAGGCGAAGAGAGATGTTCCGAGGGGGGACTTCGTTCGGCCATGAGGTGTTCTTCTCTTTGGCAGCAGAATGGGAGGGAGAGCCCTTATTCACGCTCACCAAAGCGATTGCAACGCGCCAACGATCATCCGCAGCGCGAACAACGCGAGGAGGATTCCCAGGGTCCGCAGGATGTAGGTATAGACCTTGCCTGTCAGGATATCCCGGGAGTAGCCCACCAGATTCGCGACCGCTATCTTGGAGCCGACCAGCCCTGCCTCGAAGACCACGATTACCATGACTCCCACAATCAAACCCGCCTTCGCGGCCGTCGCGAACATGAAGGCTCCCGCGGTGACCCAGAACAGATACGGATGAGGACTGAGCGCGTTCACGAGAACGCCACGGCGGAGGGAGTGGGGAGGAGTATCATCCGCGATCTGCACGTCGACTCCTGCGGACCGGACGGTCTCCCATGCAAGATAGAGCACATAGGCGCCGCCACCCAGGGAGATGAGATCAAAGACGATGCCGTACTGGCGGGCTGAATCCAAGGTGAAGAGTGCGGCCAGCACAATGGGCACATCGGTAATCAGCGGCGCAAAGGCTACTCGCGCGCCCTCGCGCGGACCGTAGCGCACGGTTTGTGTAATCACCAGCGCCAGCAATGGCCCCGGCGACAAGCCCGCCGTCACCCCCACCACCGCCGCCATGATGAACATGCTCACACCGGGCTATGTTTCCCACCAGGCCTGAAGCATCAGGAGAGCCGTTCCCCCTTGTAGCGCAGGCGTCCCGCCTGCTGTGTCCGGAATCCCTGGAGTGAATAATGCAGGCGAGACGCCTGCGCTACACACGGCATCAAAGCAATTTGGTCATCTAGCGCCGATTCACATCGTTCACGGCTTCTGCTCACCGACTTGAGCAATGACCCCACGCCAAACGACGTCTCCGTATTTCCACTGGCGCTGTCCGCCGTCGTCTTCCAGATTCTGGCCGACGCTGTAAAGAACGAAGGAATCGCCAAGTCGCTTGTAGAGGTAGCTCTCTCCGGTAAATGGATCCTCCGGCACTTCAGCTTCAAGGAGAGGGGCAACCGCGTCCAGCGTTTCAGGATACGAGCCCTCCTTGGCGCGATAGCGCTCCAGGGACAGCCCAAGCCGCACTAGATCCAACTGGGCGACACCGTTTGCCCGCGCGGTCAGGGCGTAGCCCACGGATGTTACGGGGCTGAAGAGCGAACACAGCATTTTCGGCATGGACGCTTCCAGTTGCTGGAGCGCGACTTGAGCGTCGTCATAGGGAAGTTCCACCAGGGTGGACACCTCCGTCATCGATTCTGTCAGGATGCGCTCATCACGGTCCACCCAGGGGCGTCCCATCGGCGACGTGTAGAATTTCGTGAGTGCCTCGCGCGTGAAGTCTTTCATCTCGATGCGCTCAGGATGGTATGCCTCTCCCCGAAGTCCCTTGCCGATCCGCTGTCCCCAATCACTTGCCACGAAGAGGCTCCTAAGCTGCGATCCATCGCCGGCGCGGGAAATATCAAGAACCCCCATGCCCACGACAAAGATAGTCGCGAACTTCCAGCTCCGTGATCGGGATTCCATACGCGCGATTCCATGGCCAGTTCGTGGCACTTCCCCCCAGCAACTGATCACCGTTCCACCCAAGTATAGCATGGGGGATCGGAATCGGTTATGCTACTTGGCACGAATCAGACGAAGGCTAAGAGGAAAGGGAAATGCAATCTCAAACACCCGAACTGAATCGTCGAGACATGCTGCGCGCCGCCACCGGGCTCATGGCAGGCATGACATGGGCGCGGTTCGCCCATGCGGAGGACCGGCCTCCCGTGAGGCGACCACGCGCCACCTCCGGCGACACGGCCGTCGAGCCCGACTGGGAGCAGCGCATCACTATCACCGTCGGCCCTTCCAACGCCGACCTCTCCGGCACGACGGAGAAGGTCATTCAGGCTGCGGTCGATTACGTGGCACGGATGGGAGGGGGCACGGTGCAGGTGCTGCCCGGCGTGTACCGCCTGCGCAATGCTGTGTACATACCGTCCGGCATCCGCATTGTGGGCAGCGGCCTTGATTCGGTCCTGAAGAAGGAGCCATCCATCGAGACCACGTTGGATGAGGATTCCGACTGGTACGATCAGGAGATTACTCTGAAGGATGCCTCTGGCTTCCAGGTCGGCGATGGCATCTGTCTTCAGTGCAAGAATCCCCATCATGGCGGGGCGCAGGTCGTGAAGCGTACGCTCGTGGCCCGGAGTGGCAACCGGTTCAAACTGGACAAGGCCCTGCGTGATAACTTCTGGATGGACACAAAGCCTTCCGTGGCAACGCTGTTCCCTCTGCTCACCGCGGAATACGCGACAGATATCACCATCGAGAACATCACGCTCGACGGAAATCGCGCCAACAATGCGCATCTCGACGGGAATTATGCGGGCGGCATCTGGATGCAGGATTGCAGCCGGCTGGTGTTCCGTGGAGTCACCTCGCGCAATAACAACGGCGACGGGCTGAGCTGGCAGATCTGCCACGACGTGCTGGTCGAACAATGCCACAGCCACGACAACGCGGACCTCGGCATGCACCCGGGCTCGGGGTCGCAGCGACCGATTATGCGCAACAACACGATCGAGCGGTGCGGCATCGGCATTTTCTTCTGTTGGGGTGTGAAGTACGGGCTTGCGGAGAAGAATACGGTCACCGACATCGCCACGGCAGGGGTTTCGATTGGACACCGCGACGATGAAAACCTCGTGCGCGATAACGACGTGTTACGCAGCGGGCAGGTGGGCGTGCTGTTTCGTCCTGAGCGGGGCGAAGGCTACACGCCTAAAGGCAATCGCGTGGAGAACAACCGCATCGTCGATAGCGGCGGTGATGATGGCATCGGCGTGGATGTCCAGGGAGTTACAGCGGGGAACACAATTGCGCGCAACGAAATCCGCGAGACTCGCGGCCCCGCGTCGCGCATCGGCATCCGCCTCGGCGCGGAATCGGGAGAGAACACATTGGTGGAAAATCGTATAGAAGGCTTCACCACGCCAATCTCCGACCTGCGAACGCGGTAACAAGAGGCAGCATGCGCCTGGTCATTTTCGATTTTGATGGTCTCATCCTGGACACGGAAACTCCCGACTACGATTCGTGGCGCGATGTCTTCCAAGAGTTCGGTCAAGAACTGCCCATGGCTGAGTGGGCAGACGGGATCGGGACGAAGGCAGGCGCCTTCGACCCGGTCGCCTGTCTGGTGCAGCAGCTTGGGCACGATCTTCCACGCCATGAAATTGAACAGCGGCGGCGGGCCCGTTTCCACGAATTGGTGGCGCGACAGCCACTTCAACCCGGGGTTGTTGAGTATCTCGACGCGGCCCCTCAACTCGGGATCCAACTTGCCGTGGCGTCCAGCGCCACGCGGGATTGGGTGGAAGGGCACCTGGACCGCTTCGGCGTCCGCGGCGCATTTGCATGCATCAAGACCATTGAAGATGTGGCCCGCGCCAAGCCTGCGCCTGACCTGTTCAACGCCGTGCTCGCGGAATTACGCATTCCGGCAGAGGAAGCTATCGTGCTTGAAGATTCTCCGAACGGTATCCTTGCATCTGCCCGCGCGGGTGTTTACAGCGTGGCCGTCCCCAATCACGTCACTCGAAAGCTGGACCTGTCCGGCGCCTGTCTGAGGATCGATTCACTTCCGGACTGGCCCCTCGCACGCCTTCTCGCCCATGCCCGCAATGGCCGCGGCTGACGGTCCGCAGGAGACGTGCGTTACATGTAGAACATACAAACGACAAGCCCGATACTTGCGATGAAGGCAATGACAGCGACGAGAAAGGCGCGCTGCACCAGCATCCGTTCAATAAACCGTGGCATGGCGATTGCCCACAACAGGGACAGCGCGGAGAGCGACAACACCAGTGATGCCACATCGAGCAACACAAACCGGAGAACGCGATTCGCGGGCTCTTCGCCCGTACGAAGCATGTAAACGGCGCCCGCTGAAAAGAGCAGCAGCATGATGGACATCGCGCCCAGGAGCACACGATCTCCCAGGCCACGGGGTAGCGGCATTGCCAAGGGCCTTGCCGGAGTATCAAGCCCGTCTTCGATGATTCTCGCCCTGTTTCCCTCTATCGGATCTCTGAACTTCATAGAGGTTCTTTGGTCCTGAATACGGAAGTTGGATGGTACTGACCCACCTCTCACATTTGAGATCGTGGCCGCCGCCACCGGTCAAAACCCACCGCGGCCAGCAGGATCAGACCCCGCGCCACGTACTGATAGAAGGTCGGCACGTTGAGCAGGTTCATGACGTTTTGCACGGTGCCCATGATCAGTACGCCCACGATGGTCCCGGTCATGGTGCCCACACCGCCGGAAAGAGAGACGCCGCCCAGCACACACGCTGAGATGACGTCGAGCGCCAGTCCTTCAGCGCTCTTGGGCTGGCCGCTCGTCATGCGCGAGGCCATGACCACGCCGGCAAAGCCCGCGACCAGCCCCTGTATTGTGAAAATCAGAATCTTCACGCGTTCCACAGGCACCCCAGCCAACCGCGCGGCGACGCGGTTTCCGCCTATTGCGAGCGTGTTGCGCCCAAACGTCGTCGTGTTTAGCAACACACCAAAGAACACGAAACACGCAAGGGTGTACCAGACGGGATTCGGTATCCCGAGAAGGTTGCCCATCCCCAGCGCGTAGGCGCTCTCATCCTCGATGCTGACGGCGCTCCCATCGGAGACCAGAAAGCCGAGGCCGCGCACGATTTGCATCATGCCCAGGGTGACGATGAGCGCGTTGATCCCTGCCTTGGCGATGAGGACGCCGTTGGAGAGTCCCACGATGCCCCCCGCCAGAATTCCCGCGGCAAAGCCGAGCAGCACGTTATTGGTTGCGTTAGCCACCACGGCCGCGAGCACGCCGCTGAACGCGACCACGGCTTCGACGGAGAGGTCAAAATCGCCTGACGACAGGCAGAAGAGCATCGTGCACGCCAGCATGCCCACCGTCGATACGGACAATGCAAGGCCAAGCATGTTGCGTTGCGTCAGGAAATTCGGGACAAAGATAGACAGGGCCACGAACAGCAGTACAAATACCAGCAGCATGCCGAGTCGTTCGCGCCAGGGGTTCTCTCGGGACAACGCGCTTCTCCTCAGTGGGCGCCGGCCTCATCCAACAGGCCCTGTTCCGTCATCACCTGCTTGTAGTTCTCGCGGGTAATGATGAAACCCTTCGTGCGGGTGTCCTTCGGTGGAACGGTGCCGTCCTTGATCCACTTGTAGAGGAGTTCGGCGGTCTCGTAGCCATGCCGGAGCGGACTGATCAGGCAGGTCGCATAGAAGCCGGATGGGGTGGCCTTCTCAAACTCAACAAGACAGGTGCTCCCGCCAATCCCCACCCCCACCACCGTGTCCGCATTGAAGCCGCGGCCTTCCATGGCCCGCACCGCGCCCATCACGCCTTCATCATTCATTCCGAACACGAGCCACCGCTTAATCTCCGGGTGTTGTGTGAGCAAGGTGCCCGCCGCGTTGAACGAGCCCTCCGTGTCCGTCGTTCTTTGAGGGGTTGTGTAGATACGGTCCGCAGGGAATCCCTCGGCGACGAGTCCCGCGATAGCGCCCTCGGTGCGTTCGCGGGCCGTGTTCAGCTCATCGAATGTGATGCCCGCCGCGCCTGTTTCTGCGATCGGCCAGCCACGGCGCTTGAACTCCGCCCCAAGCGTATGGCCCACGGACTCGCCAATATCGCGTGCCGATATCCCCATGTAGGGCACATCCATGAACGCGCCATCCGAGCCGACGAACTGATCGTCCACGGTGAACACTTTCAGTTGATTGGCATTGGCTTTCGCCATGATTGCAGGTCCGAGGCGGACATCAGGCGTGCAAATGACGAATCCCTGGGCGCCTTGCGCTGCGAGATTGTCGATTGCAGACAGCACCTTCTCGCCATCCGTCGCGCCGATCTTGATGACATCGAACCCGTATTCTTGCCCAGCCTTCTCCGCGAATTTCCATTCCTGCTGGAACCAGGGCTCTTCGGGCTGCTTGACGAGGAATCCGATCCGAATCCGGTCGCCCGTCGAGGCACTGCCCGGCGAGCCCGGTTCTGTCTGGCCGCTCCCGCCGCATCCCCAGAGCGTGGTAAGCAGCACCAGTGACGCGGTTAGCCCTAAGCTCCCCCTGCACACTCTCATTGTGTACCTCCTGCAAAGTGGTGGATGTAGCCTAGCAAAAGGACCCAGCGAAGAAAAGGCCGGATTCCCTTGACAAAGCACGACTTGCTCCGCGGCACGTTCTTGCGGCAGACTCGTGTCCGACCTGGTGCAACGCATTACCCCCGTTCCCAACAGGGAGGATTACCCATGCTGAACCTTCGGCGCCTGTCCTCAGCCTCTTCTATACTGCCGGTGTGTTTGCTCACGCTCGCGCTATTGCCCTGCCTGGCGTGGGGTGAACCTCTGCTCGCAGGCGTGGCTGTCAGCAATATTACGCCCGACACCACGAAGTACCATGTGCCGCTTGGTGGCTACGGTGCGCGTCAGAACGCTGCCGCGCTCGGCGTTCACGACACCGCCATGGCAAAGGCGC
>JADLCA010000540.1 GCA_020847495.1 Candidatus Hydrogenedentota bacterium
ATACACCGCAACGTGGCGTGGCGGCCACCTACTGGGCGGTCCTCGTTCTTGAACAGGACGTTCTGCCGGGGATTCCCCCGCCGCGTCGGTCAGGTGCCCTGCTCGAAGGCCAGCGAATAGATGTCCGCTTCGCGCATGAGAAACCGAAGGACGACCGGTTTGCCACTAAGCGCCGAAACGCTGCGGTTCCCTTTCCAGCTCACCCGGAGATCGAGGGCGTCACCGTAGATCAAATCACACTCGTCGCGCATAAAGCCGGGGATCGGCGTGCCGTCGGTATCGCAGATCTCCACTTTGACCATGCCGGCGGCGCTGGTGGCGACGTTGAGCGAGAGTTCATTACCCGAGAAGGTAATTGGCTTGGTTGTGAATTCGCCTTCCTGCAGTTTGGCGTGCACGGAGGCAAAGCCATCGATGCGCAGCGTGTAGCGGCGGAGGCGCGAGTCGCGCCCGGTGAAGTAGGACTCGGTGGCGTACAGGGAGAGCTCCTTCGGGGCATCGTCGCGGGTGGACTGGGTCTCGACGACGTGCCAGGCAAGGTAATTGTCGCCATAGGACCAGTTGTGGCGTGTTCGGAGTCCGGGACGCAAGAACACGTCATTGCTTTGGCGGAAGTTCTTCCCGTCACGGCTGGTGATGTAAACCGAATCTGTGACCGCCGTACCGTAGCGCTCCGAGACGGTCATGCGTTTCTCACGAAGATCCCATTCGGGCAGCAACCTGGTGGACTCAATGAGGCCGTGATCAACGTAGCGCGCACAAAATCCGATATACAGGCGCGGCGTTCGCGGATACGGTTTGATCTGGTTCACGTAGAACTGCGCAAGCGACTGCGGTCCCTCCCCATCGGCAAAGGCGATAACGCCTTCTTCAGTCCAGTGAATGAAATCCTTGGATACGGCGCGGTTCACGAGGCGCGTGCCCTTGAAGTTGCCCTCTGAAAACGTCCGGTAATACAGCACGTATTGCTGCTCCGTTGAGGACCAGAAGGAGACGTTTTGCGAGTCGAACGCGCCGTTGCTGAATACCGGTGCGTCTGCCATGGGCGTCCAGTGGATGCCGTCCGAAGATTGATAAGCCCAAACCCCATTGTCAGTCTTGGCGCCCGCGCCAGTAGCCTTGTACCGGGCTTCGGGCGTTGCGGCGGGGTTCTCATCAATAAAGGGAGAGAAGTCGTGGCACCCGCTGCCGTCGCCCATCTTGTCGAGGATAATGTTGTTCTCCTTGGAGCCGTTGAACTCACAAAGGCCCAGGCTGGGCCGCAACCAGGCGATGCCGTCCTTGCTTTCAGAGTAGGCGATGCTCAAGGGACCGCCCGGTTCGATACCCGTGGGGATCTGCCACGCATGGTAGTACATGCGGTACACGGACTCGCGCGCGTCGTAAAGAACGGTGTAGTAGCCACAGCCATTCCCTTCCCACGGCGCGTCGCATTGGACCGCGATTTCCTGGGGCTCGGGCTGATGCACGAGTATCTGAACATTCGTCATGTCGTCGATGAGGTAGTCGTCGATGAAGAGTTCCCGGTGGCCGGCAAGATCGAGCGGCTCCGCGGAAACCGGCTGCGCGAGGAGGAACAGCAGCCCTGCCAGAATACCCGCGGTCAACTTTCCCGTACTGTTCATGATCGGTACGCTCCCTGCATCCGGAAAAGGCCTTCATTGGAAACGTGGATTCACCCGCCCTTCGAGTTCTCCTCGCACTTGGACTTCCATAATAGCAAGGGTAGCAGCACCGCCGATAAGAGACAATGGGTCGGGTGGCGAAATACTCCGGCGTGAGAAGCGAGGATCTGAAAGGATGAGTAGTTCGTAGTCCTTGGCAGATGCCAGACGATGTGAAGTCCTCTTGACTCGGGGGAAACTCCGGTCCTATAACAATAGAGGGGGATAGCTCGGCCAGACTTGAAGCCGGAGGTGGGGACCATGAAAGAGATGTTTAGACATTCCCGCTGGATTGTGCTTTTGGTGGCCTTGCCGATCTTTGCCGGGTGTCCGCTCGGGACCATTCATCCCCAGCTAGTTCACTTGACCCCAAGTTGGCCTGTGTACTTCTACGCGCCGGGCTCCCAAGACTCAAGCAGCGTCTGGCCCCAGGCCATGGCAGTGATGGAGAACGGCGATTGGGTCGTGGCAGGCCGTTACACTCGCGGTAACACTCTATCGCAATCCACGCGTGGTGTATTTGTGATGCGGACTGATGCCCAGGGCCAACTTCTGTGGTGGAAGAACGAGGCCCTTACTGTGGCCATCACAGGGGCCTGCCGAATCCGGGAGGAAAGTGACGGCGGATTGACCGTAGTGCGGGGCGCGACAAAGGTCAACGGCACCTCATGGATGGAGAACGATGCGCAGCTCGTCATTGAGCATTGTGACGCCGATGGCGGCGGGCTGAGCTACAGGGTGATCGACGTGGGGCCGAAGCGGTCGGCGGGCGCGCTGGAACTTCTGGCCAACGGCAATTTTCTTGTGGCGGGCAGGTCTTCAGGATCTGACGGATACATCTCGGAAATCAACGACTTGGGTGAGGTCCAATGGACGGCCACATTAGCGGCCGCCGAGTGGGTCGAGTTCGCTGCGCTCGCCGAGGTGCAGGTTGGATATGTGGCGGTAGGCGACAGGGGCTTGCCAGGCGACGCGGCAGGATATGAAGGCTACGCAGTGAAAGTAGACCAGCAAGGCGAAACTGTCTGGACTCAAACCTACAGTCTCGGCCATGCCACCACGTTCAGTTCTGTGCGCGAAACGGAGGATGGGGGACTCATCCTGGCGGGTCTCACCAACGACAGTTCATATACGGTCCGCAGCACCTGCGCGGTGAAGACGGATGAGTTGGGGGACGTTGAATGGACGGTGAGTCTGGGCGGCAATCCCGGGCTCAACATCCCCCGCGTCGTTGAGAATCCGGGTGTAGGCTATCTGGTCGGAAGCGGTTTCTACAACACCTGCCTTTGGCAACTCGATGGGGCCGGCCAGACCGTTTGGTCGACCACGCTTCCGGTCCCGTTGTTCTTCGAGGAGATCGCTCCGCTTTCCGACCACGGCTGCGTCGTGGTGGGATTCTGTGCGCCCGATGCCGTGGGCGACACGGTGTTTGAGACGTTCATGCCCGTAGCACAGCCGATGTTCCTAGCTCGATTCGATGCCACCGGCCAATTGCCTCAATAAGGCAGAGGACAGGGGCAATCTTGCTGCAGCAACCGATGAAGGAGTGTGTTGTCCCTGAATTCCCCTGAAGTGGAGCCGCTGATTGTCGAGATCAGCTTGCGCCGCCTAAGGAAGGGGCCGTAGTGAAATCACGCAGCAAGAATCCACCGGCTCAACGCCGCGCCCGTTTCAAGGCCGCAGTTTCTGCTTCACCTCGTTGAGGTAGTCCTGGTAGTACGCCATGACTTGGTCATCCGTCGGGTTGACGGCGATGGCGAATCGCACGTGCGCTCGGGCGGTCTCGCCACTCTTGAGTGTTTGGCCGAAGAGGGCCAGATACATCGAGCAGTGCGGTTCGTCCCGGCAGGGCGTGAAGACAGCGAAGGACTCCTCGGGCGGGGCCATAACCATTGCCACAATGCCCGTGCCGGGCTCGCGCCGAAAGGCCAGGGGGGCCGCTATCTCGGGCATGACGGCCCAGTCGACGGGATTCGGCGGTATCGTCCAGCGTCCATCCTTGACGATGTCGCGCGCCTTCGCATCGCGAGGAAACACCTGCCACAGGCCGGACTCCTTCTCCGCGATCACGAAACCCGGCTTGCCGGTATCGCCCGCCTGCTTGACGTAGACGGAGGTTGCGGGAAAGCGCTCGCTGCAGTACGAGGCGAGGAAGACCTCGAAGTCCGGCAAATCCGTTTTGGCCATGACTTCGACTTGCAGATCGACCGTAGACGCATCGCGCCAGCGGAAGGTCGATGTAATCTCGTAGGGACGATCTTCCGCGGATGGCCAATGCACTTCGAGGCCGCCGCCGGGCAAGAGCTTGGATTCGCTGGGCAACGAACGGAGACTTTCGCCGTAGCGGTGGTTTGTGGTGAAGACGCGATAGTGATCCAGAATCCCCGGCGACTTGCTCAAGGGGATGCCCGTCGGAACGTGTTCCATCGGCACGAGGCCGATGGACGCGCCTCCCTGGCGGAGCACACCGCGCAGCACGCCGGTATCAAATGAGAATTCGCCGGGAGCGGCGGTAGGCGCGAAGCCAAGCGTCGAAGCCGCCGCATCTGGAGCGGCAGGCTGTTCCTGGGCCAGCACCGGCGCCACGAGTGACGCCAAGACCCCGATGCAGAGCAAGCATTGTTTGTATCGCATAGAACCCCCTTTCCCCTGGTGCCGAGTCTATCAAGAAAAGCGAAGAAACAAAACCGTAGGATTTGAAGTACAAGGCACGTCACCCCGAGATCCTTGGCATCAAGGAACGTAATCTTAGCATGTCCTCGGCTACGTCGAGGACCTTTACGATTGCCCTGATGTGATGCTTCAGGGCAGGGGAGTGCAATCACACTTGATTCGCATCGTGTTTCGGCAGTGGCGATCGGACGTGGATGTACGTCTTGAGTAGGGCGGGATTTGTTCCCGCCTTCTTGTGTTGATTGCCGGAAATCGACGAGGCATCTAATCCTGGACTTGCAAGAACGTGATGCCCGACCTGGAGCGCCGGCATCTCTGCCGGCTCTTGGGCAGCGGCTATAAACCCCCGGCCCTCAGGAAGGCGGGAACCAATCCCTCCCTACTCAGGTCAAGTTCACGAGTCGTGCGTGGCCGCACAATTGCGTTGGAAAAGAAGAAGGCAGTAGCCGTCTATCGATCATCCTCTCCAAGTCGCCGCTGCGCGATTCCTCATCACTTTCCAAGAAGCGGCTAAACACACCTCCATTCTTTCGGCATCGATGACCTAGGCCTTCGCTCGCGCTCCGCTTCTTCGCGCCAGAGCTTTCTCGGGTGCGTGGGACTGGGCGTCCTTACCGCGAAACACCTTCAAGACGGCATGAGGTTCTTCTCGCGCAATTTGCAGCAGCCGTAGACTCGCGTTGCTGGGCGTTCGCACCCCCTGTTCCCAGCCCTGCACGGTCTTCGGTGAGACATTCAGGGCCGCTGCGAAAACCCCTTGGGACATGTTCAGGCTCTTGCGAACCTCGGTCACCGCTTTGGCATCCATCGGAGGCGGCGGTGCCGGAACCCGCACCGTAACCAGGGAGAGCTTCTTGCCATTGGAAAAGGCGATGCTGTCCTCCAGACCCGCCATGACCATCTCAAACACGCTCATCTCGGACGCTTTTTTCTTCATCTCTCATGTATCCTTCCGGGCCGTTCTCTTTGCCAGCGCCTGCTTGCGCGCGCTCTCAGCCCGTGCTTTCAGTGCCTTCCGTTGCATGGTTGTCAGGTCGTCCTGCTTGTCTTTGCTATAGATGGCAAGCAGGTCAATGCGGTCTATTTCCGGTATATACAGGTAAATGACTCGACACCCGCCGTGTTTACCTTTACCCCTGCCAGGATTCTCGACCCGTATCTTGCGTAACCCACCGCAATCGGGCATCACCGCGCCCTTCTCAGGGTTGCGAACCAGTTCATTTTGAAGTATGCGGTCAGAGTCATCATCCAGCAGGTCCTTCAAGTAGGCTGTAAAGATCTCGGCCTCCACGAACAAGAGACCCGACTCTCCTACTGAGTAGGATACCATACGTGTTCCCTTACGGCAAGTTGTGCGGAGCTTGGCTTCTGGATAACAAGGCTCAACTGACACCTCTGCATGGCCAGCGGCGAAGTATCCTCCCACGATTGTCTCGGGCTCACTCAGTCAATCTTCTGATCGGCCAAGACCGGAAACCACGGATCGTACAAGCGGACTTTGGGCTCGTGCTCGCGCCACCACGACAAGTAATAGCCCGCATAGTCTACCGCCTCCGCGGGCGGGTGCGACGGCGCGGGAGGTGAGGGCAGGGGCACGCCGCTCGCCACCGCGGAGTTCGACAGCAGAATGACGGCTTGTGTCCGTAACAGGACTGCAAGCGACCAACTGTCTACGTTCCCACCGAATACTTCCAGCAGCCGTGGTACGGCGTCTTTCCGCCCCCGCCGTGCCAAGGTGAGCGCCGCCCACGCGCCGGGATCGCCGGGAAACGCCGCAAATTTCTCCAGAGCCTTTCGTCCTTCTGTTTCGCTCTCGAAGGCGAGATAGACTGCGGCAGAGACCTGCACATATGGGTCGTGCGCACGTAGGAGCTTCTTTAAGTGCTTTTCCCGGTCGGTTTTACACAAATAGGCAAAGGCTGAACCAAGTTCGTATCCAGCCTTCAGCATTGTTGGGCCTTCCTGCGGATTCTCCCACGTACTGAGCCAGTTGGTCACCAATTCGGGCGCGGTGAAAGTCAGGTATTCCAACGCTTGCCAGAACTTATACGCGCTCTGGTCCTTGTGCAATCCGTCTATGAGAGCCTGCCGCGCCGCCGCCCTGCCCCCCTCGAAGGATGGAGGTGGGGGTTCAGGGCGTGTGGTCGGAGGCTTGGGTGGGTCTAACGTGTAACGGACACTCCGAATCCAATTCTTCACGTCATTCTCAGCAAATGGCACAGGATTGCCGTCCAACTGTTTCAGTGCAGCGAGCACTTCGGGATGAGCGTACCCGAAGACCGCTTGGCCCAGCGCGCGCACCAGTACCGCCTCCTCGGGCTCCGCAAGCCCAATCTTCAAGGCTCCCTGCACGATGCTTTTGACGGACCAAGCGCCGCTCAATTCCTCGTAGGCCTCACGCACGCGGACCGAAGAATCACTGGACATGCGAGGTTCGAGTCCGAGGTACTTTCTCATGCGCGCCTTAAGGATCTGGACGTGGCGCTCTTCTTCTCCCATTGCCACGAACGTTTGAACCCGTTCCCGGAACTCGGAAGACGGTGCAATCTCAGAACCGAAGAGGATTCTGTGAGTGTTGTCGGGATAGATATACATCTTGCCTTGGAACAGCGGTACTTCATAGTCGAAGGGCAGGTTGCGCCACCACAGCGGAACGACGCCGCCTAGTCCATTTGGGAGACCCCCCGGCTCTGCCGGGGTGGCAGTAGAAGTTTGACATTTAAGGGAGTCCATCGTGGAGACTCCTCCCCGTGAGCCGCCAAAGCGCACGAGAGGGAGTTTCACGATGG
>JADLCA010000541.1 GCA_020847495.1 Candidatus Hydrogenedentota bacterium
ATGTCTACATTCTGGACGAGCCAGAGAGGAGCCTGGGGAACGAATACATTAGCGATGTGATTGTGCCGCTAATTAAGGAACACGCGCGGGCAGGCAAGAAGGTATTCATTGCAACGCATGATGCTAATATTGCCGTGCGGACTCTTCCTTACAGCTCGATTTACCGGTGCCACGGCCAAGATGGATATCTCACCTATATCGGCAACCCTTTCTCGAACAATCTGGTGAATCCGGACGATATGAACGATCGGCTTGACTGGAAGAAGGTCAGCATGAAAACCCTGGAAGGGGGAGAAGAGGCATTTGGAGAGCGAGGAACAATCTATGGAAACGATTAGAGCTACGGTTGAGCAGATTGAGGAGAAGCATTTTATCAAGATTGAGGACGGAGAGCACACAATCAGGATTCCAATGTCTGAGGACAAGCCGAACGAGGTTAAGAGCGCCTTCAACAAACTGATCGCTCGGATCAAGGACGGGGTGTTTCAGATCGAGCTAGAGGAGGTCGGCGAAGATTTGTTCTCTCAGGTGGCGAATGAGTACATCACGCAGCTAAACCGGGAGATCCAGGAAGTTCGCGGCGAAATGGAGCAGAATCGCTTGGTTACCGACTGATTTTTTCTGATTAGTCACCCGGAAGATGTTCCCATCGACTGAAACCAAACCACCGAAAGCATGACAAGCTCGTGGAGCCATCGCGCTGCCGCGCGTGGACCATTCATTACTGACGTCCGTTTTATCGTGCGGAAAGGAGGTATCCCAATTAAGGGACACCTCCTGCTTTGCAGTCTGACTTCCTATGCCGGGATTCGAGGCTTCAGGTCGCATTCCCAGATGGCGATGCCGGTTCCCCAGTCCGAGGCGTGTTCGCGTTTGTTCTCGTCCGTGAGATCATGTGCGGCCAGCCACTCCTGCTCGGCGCGTTGGGCGCACGCTGCGTTTGCAAACACGGATACGTCGCCCACCATGCCGTCCTCAAGCGGAATGAGGACAAACACCCTTGCTTGGAGTTCATTCGGGCCGGGGAATCCCAAGTCCACTTCGCAGGTATTGCCCTGGGCGTCGCGCACTTCAAAGTGCGTGGCCCAGGAATCCGGGTCTCGGTGAATGCGGAGCGCCTTGCGCGCGGCGTCCTCGGGGGACTCCGCGTCCAGGTCAATGGTCCAGGTCACGTGGTATTCCATGATTTCACCTCCTTTAGTGCGCAATGTCTTCGAGCTGCACCACGTCCCCGAATGGCTCGAATTCCGGGCAGTCTTGCTTACCTCCGAAGAGGACCGCGAGCGTGCGGACGCGCGCCTTCCGCAACTGTGCGGCCTGGTCCTGGTGCAGCGTGGCGTAGCCGTCGGTGAGGATGACGGCCTTGTCGTAGCCGCGATCGAGGATGGACTGGGCGATGCAGTTGAAGTCTGTGCCGTACGTGGTTGTGACCCGTCCGGCGAGGAGCGTCTGGAAGGACACTTCCTCCACCTTGTTGCTGAAGAGAAAGATCGTGGTGAGATCCCCCTTCAGGCTCTGCAAGATCCCGATAATTTGCGGCAGGTGCTGGTTTACGCTTCCGGAAACGTCCAGGTAGACGGCTAGTCCATGGTGCTGGGCTGTGTTGGCCTGGAGGTGGTTGTGGAAGTGGAAGGGCACGATGCCCGCGGACAGCAGCACGAGGTCCCGCTTGGACGGATGGAGGGGGATGGGCGAGGTGCTGGCCCGCCGGCGCTGCCCAAACACCTTGAAACGGTCCAGCTTCTGGCGCGTGGCGAAGTGTGCGAGGAGCGCCCGTTTCATGGATAGGTGGCTCTTCAGCACTTCGAGGAAGAAGGTGTACAGGTCTTGGTTGTATCCCGCGTGGTTTCCCATAGCGTGTTGCACGGCCTTCTTGAGGTCTGCGGCGATGGCGGAACGCGTTTCGGCGGACAATCCGCTGAGTGAACTTGTCCCGCCTCCGGCGTTACTCGCACTGCCGTGACTTCCGAGCAACGCGACGGTGTGGATGTCCACCGTGGGCGCGAGGATACTCAAGGTCTGGATGACCTCGCCCGTGCTCAACTTTGCTCCGGCGCCGCGTGGACTGCCTCCATAGAATGCGTTGTACAGGCCCGCGTAGCGGCTATCTCCCAGGCGGCTGCCAGGCCGCAGGAGACCTTCGACCCCGGAGGGACCATAGAATTTGCAGAAGAGACTTCCGTTTCCGGAAACCTGGGCAAAGACCTGGCTGATCGTGGCGTTGATGACCATATCCGCGCCGAGGTTTTCCAGATCGCCGGGTCCATAGACGAAGTGGCCGAAGAGGGGATGCAGGATCTCGTGGAGCAGGAGGCACACGAGTTCTTGTTCACTGGACACGTACGCGCCCACGAACTCGGGATTGATGTGCAGCTGCCCGTCCTGGGTGATGCATGCAGTGGAGCAGGACGCGGTTTCTTCCACCCGGGTGATAAACGAGGCGATGAAACTCTCACGTCCCAGCGCCTGCCGCAGGGTGCCGCGGACGAGGTCGAGGGTGATCTTCATGATGGGTTTCCTCCAAGTGAGGGCGCCCCGAGGGAATCGCTTGTTCCGTTCGGGGCGTCCGGGGTTGTGGTGGTTTGTTCAGTGGACGGTGAATACGACGTTGCCTTTGCCCGGACGGAAGCAGTAGCGGCACTCGTGACAGGACTTGGCCTGGCCGTGCTGGTGGAGGCAGGGAACGCCCTGGGCGCGCGGGTCGATGTCCAGATAGGCCACGCGCCAGCCGGGAGGCGGGTCGGGCATGTCCGGGTCCACGCTCGCAAGAAGGTGACAATTCTCAAGGGCGCGCAGCCGCTCCAACGCGGGTAGTATCGAGGGTACGTTCCAGGAACGGGTGTACGCGAAGAACTGGCAGTGCGGACGTTTCTGCACGATTTGCAGCCAGCTATCCGCGTAAACGCCAGATTGGAAATCTCCGCTCACGTGGATGCGCAGATAGGGCAAGTCGCGCGGGATGCACCGCAGCATCGCGCCTACAAAGCGTGGCGCGTTCCACGAGAGCACGAGGTTGCGCGAATACGCCACCCGGCAATTTGGCCAAACGCGTTCGAAGCGCGCGGCGTAACAGTGCTTGACACACCAGGGACTGGCGCCCGGGCAACTGAAACGCGAGGGCAGGCTGAAGGTGGGAATCGGTCCGACCTTCAGGGTCCCACGGCCTATCACGGGTTCGAGGACAATCATAGAGTCTCCTTTCCAAAAGGAAAGGGCGGAGCCGCCGTTGATCAGGCAGACTCCGCCCCTTGGGTTGGTTGTTGGGTTGTGGGTTCCGGCGATGATCGTAGGCAAGAAGGAACTATTTGGGTGCTACTTCACCTGGCCGTAGTTCTGCGAGGTCTTCTTCGAAGTGTTCCTGGGCGCGGCGCAGTTCCGCGTTCCAGTCGTGGTGGAAGGCTTCGCACCAATGGCGTAATGCTGTCAGGAGCGAGTTGACGTAGCCTTCGGGATCCGATTCTGGATCGTACTCCTCGGGTTGGTAGCCGTCGGCTTTGGCGCGGTGCAAGATCGCCTCGCGCGCAAACCCGAGCATGGTGTCGCGGGTGCTCATGGATTCTCCTTCCCGGTAGTCTCCTCCACAGACCACGTGTCAGGCTTCAATTCGTGGGACCACTCGAGTAGTTCAAGGTCTACCGCCTCCGGCGCGCGTCTATTGACCAGCTCTTTCGCTTCTTCAGGGTCATTTGCCTGGACAGAGAAGAAACGGACGTGCACCTCGCGGATACCCACAAGGTAGGTCTTCTTCATGGCTCAGGCTCCTTCGGGATTCGTTCGGGGTAGTCTTTGTAGTACTCCTCCTCGAGCACGTCTGCGAACTGTTCGCGCAACGCGTCCACTTCGAGCGACGGTTGCCAGAGTGCAAAGGTGGTGCCGTCGTCCAGGTGCAGGGTGGTTGCAATGCAATGGACTTCGTTCGTGAACGACACGTCCACGATCCGGTGTCCCTTGAGCATCTCCACAATCTCCTCAAGATGGGTAGTGCCGCTTTTGCTTCGCATGAATCGCTCGAGGTCTGCCATATTGCATGCGTCTCCCATGGTTCAGTCCTCCCCTCCGTTGAGCGCTTTTTGCAGGACCGGGGCGATCTCTTCGTAGTCATGCCAGGACCCGTTGATGGAGATGCCCCGTTCAAAGCGCAGGAGGTTTTCCAGCAAATGCCGCTCGTCTTCCGTGGATTCGGCGGCGGCATTGGCCAAGAGTGCGAGCGGGTCTGTGGGGACTTCGTGTTCGGTGCAGGCGTCGGTGTAGCTGCGGACATAGTCGTCGCCGATGCGCCATCCCCAGCTCGTTCCGTCGTGGTCCGCCTCGAACTTGGTTCGGGTCAGGAAGGCCCGGTTACTCATGACGTGCTCCTTTCTGTGTTGGTTCCGGTTGGATGGTGGCGTTGCCAGAAGAAGGCGCTGTACTGTTCGTAGAGCGCGTCCAGCGTTAATTCCTCGTCCTGGAAGCGGAACGTTTCGTGGTTGTCCAGGTACAGGGTGGTTGCGATGCCGGTCTCCGTTGCCGCGAAGGTGACGCGGCGGATAGTCCGGCCTTCGAGATAGGTGCGGATGCTTTCCAGTACGGCGCTGCCTTCCGAACTGCGCTTGAAGGCGCGAGCGTCTTTCACTCCCTGGCAGGTGAGCACGGTTGCATCCTCCCTTCATGAAATGTCCGCACGGTACGGTGGTCTACGCTGACGCGGACGGTTTCGTAGTACGGGTCAATCCACGCGCAGAACTTGTCCAGGACCTCCTCAAAGGTCTTGGGCGTGTAGTCCAGGGTGAGGCACCTTCGCGGGTAGTTCGCGTCGTGTTGCTGGAAGAAGCCGCCGGTAAACCCCTGGTCGAGGTAGTGCTCCAGGGTGAATTTGGCCCGCCAGTGGAAGATGGAATTGGCATGGCCCCATTTCCCAGGATTGTCTACGAGGTCCATGAAGTTGCGCGCCCGTTCGAGGATGGCTTCCGGAGCGGTACTGCGCTGGGCCCAGCCGATGTACTCGCAGGACCCCAGCCCGAAGGCTTTGCTCCAGTGGCCGGTCACGATGCGCCACACGGTGGGTCGTTGGTCCGCCCAGACGATGACGCGGGCCAGCGCCGGGTCAGCCGTGCGCACGTCGTGCCGCACGTCGGACTGGTAGATGCGAAGCGAGATGACTTGGTCGATGGTATTCATGGACATGTCCTTTCCTAGTACTCCTCCGGGAGCAGCAGTGTGGTGACAAGGCGTGTCCCCTGATCGTCTGCTGCTTCGGTGATGATCCAGAGTTTGGTTTCGTCGGTGAGCAGGTAGCTGCTCAGGATGCGCGCGCCGGACTGGACGGCTTCGTCGTTGGCCTGCCGGTCTTCGTCGCTGAGGGTGCCCCAGTCGCCGAGTGCGTGGCGCTGGAGGAAGTCCAGGCCGGTAGTGTGGTTCCGCTGCAGGGCTTCCAACGCGCCAGGCGTGGCCACGATCTGACCGAGTGGGAACTGCGCTTGTTGTTGGGTACTCATGGTTTTTCCTCCATACATGGTTGCGGCCCGGAAGGGCAGACTTCTCCCTTGCCGGGCCTTGATTGGTAAATGGGATTCGATAGATTAAGTGAGGCTGCTGTAGTCCGGTTACGCGGGAACGGCAGTCTGCTTCAATTGCCCGGCAGTATCCAGGATGAGCTGCACACAGCGGCACGTGGAGTCCAATACCTCGATACACACCTTCACTGGCGAGACCTTCACCTCCAACGCATATCGCTGGATGTACTCATAGGCGCCGCCGAGGTCGGCATCGTAATCGAGTCCCTGGCAGGTGAGGAGGATGGCGGACCCCAATTCGGCCACGATCTCCTTACGCCACTTGTCTCCGTTTAGGTTGGTGAGGCGGTGATCGGCGGCATGGACCAGTTCATGGCACCAGGTCGAGAGATTCTCCACACCGAGCATGACAGCCTGATTGCCGTTGCCGGAATACCGGTAGTAGCCCAGCGGCGCAGCGCCCTCGTGCGAGTAGGTACCGACGTTGATGTCCCAGGCTTTAGCCACTTCAATTAGGGGTAGCTCGTTGGTCCAGGTATCGTAGCGATCATCGCCTTGGGGAAGCGCATTGCCTTCCGTGTCTTCGACCGCAAACACAGGAACCGATCGGAAGCCATACAGAATCTGGCGGCACGATTCCTCCCCGTCCGCCTGCTGTTCACGGATGGTTTTGATGCACGGGGCCAGAATCCAGATAGCGGCGCTGCCCTTCTTTACAGACCGGCCCACCTTATTCCATTGCCGCATACCGCGCGCATCGACACTTCC
>JADLCA010000542.1 GCA_020847495.1 Candidatus Hydrogenedentota bacterium
CAGAGAAGTACTTGATCGCGGGATTGGCGTGCTCCGTCCAGGAGTTCAGCTTGTCGAAGGACACTTCCTGCGATGGGAACTTCACCTGCCACGGCCCGGTCACTTCCGCCACCTGCTTCATTTGTGGTCTCTGGACCTTGCTCACCGCCCCAGCTTTGCTGAACACGACAAACACCGATGCGGCGGCATCGAAGTGCAACGGGATAACCGTGCGCCCGTTCTCCACCGTGAAAGGTATCGCCTCGATCTTGCCGGTATCCGGCCACCACAACTCGGGCGCGCGATCGCTCACACGGAAGGATACCTTCTCGTCGCGTGCTTCTTCCCTCTGATTTGAAACGAAGTAGATGTCCCGGTCGCCATCCTGTCGGTGCTTCCATAGGATGTCCTTCGGGCAGAGGACGTCGGCGGGCACCTGCAAGCGCCCCAGCACCATGGCGAGGTCGGTTTCGTTGAGCACTCCTCCCCCATTCCACAACGCGTTGGCTATCTGCTGCACGTCCGCATCGCAAGCCGGGTAGTTCTTCAAACTGGGCGAGCGCTCCGGCTTTGGGCCGAGCACGACGCCGCCCGCCCTCACGAGTTCCTGGAGCTTCTTCAGAAGCTTCGGTCGCATGGTCTTCGATTCAGGCAAGACGAGCAGGCGGAAACTCATGCCATCGGGGAGAACGAAGCGGCCGTCCTTCACGGAGAGGCGATTCTCGATTACGTCGGCGTTGATGTAATCGAAGTCGTAGCCCGCCGGCAGTCCCGGCTTGCGGATGCCGGTCATCTTCGGCGCGTCCTCGCCGATGAAATAGGCGACATCGGCCATGTGCGTGCCGGCTTGCAGCATGACGCTGCAGCGGCGCAGATAGTCGACCCAGGGTTTCGAGTACGCGAACCAGGTGTTGTGCCGGTTGAACTCGGTGCCGAACCACGCGTTAATGCCGGGCCGCCGGTCGTCCCAGGGCTGGTGGATGTACACGTGCAGCACGAATTGGTTGATGCCTTCGCAGAACGCCCAATCGCCGCGCGCCTTCAACTCGCGCGGCGCATTCGCAAACGTGATCCCGCCCGTGAAGGCCTCGGCCCAGACGATGGGCATGCCGTAGATGTGGGCAGCAGAGGCGGCATCGCGCAGCTCCACGCTGCCCAAGTCGCCGTTCACCCAGAACTCGCCGCTGATTTCGTCGCAGTACCCGCCGTACAGCAGAAACTCGCTGGGGAAGCCCCAATGGCCGTAGTTTTCGAGCCACATCTTGAGCCCGTGCTGGTTGCAGAGGTCGCGCAGGCCGCCAACATAGTCGAGCGCGACGCGGTCAGACACCATGCGGCGCAGATCCCACAAGAAGCGGTCTGACTGTTCCGCGCTGCCGACCACGCGGCCTGTGAGCACGGGTACCCACGGCATCGGGTCATAGCCGAGACGATTCTCGAAGTCCTCGGCAAATCCGTCGGTCCAATTCTGCGGTCCCATCTCGTAGCTGTCCGCCACCACATGTTTCCACGCGGTGCGTTCCGCGGCGGGGATGCGATTCAAGAGGTTGCCGACGTACGCATCGAAATGAACCTTCAACGCGTCGCGGTTCATCTTGTCCACTTCGAGGCCGGTCGCCTCCGGCGGTGAGGGGCTGTTCTTCGTACCCGTGGGAGTCATGGCACTTCGCAGCACGATCCACTCGCCCGCCGGCACGTCCCATTTCAACGTGCCATCGGATGTCAAGGATGAGGTCAGGTCGAGTACTTGCGCCGGATCGACCGTGAGGGCGGGCACATCAGGCTCGGCCTGCGCGGGCCACGTGTAGAAATCGAACGGCGGAAGCGGGTCCTGGAACATCTTGATCATCGACTTCTCGGCGAAACTCTCCACGCGCGCCGCGGGCGAAAGATGGATCTCGCCCAGTTCGCAGTCCTCGGAGAAGACGAGTTTGAAGTGGCGCGCGCTGACCGCGGGAAACGACGCGACGACCGGTGCCAGTGGAACAGGGCCGACATTAATCTCAAGGTTGTGGCGATCGATGACAAAGGTCTTCACGGTCTTGAATTGCTTGCCATCCTCGGATGCCTGCAACTCTGCCGTGACGTTCACCTTCTTGACGGGATGCACGGTTACGCTGCGCGCGGTGAATGGGGCGGACATCTCGAAGGTCACGGACTTCGGTGTACGTGCGGTTTCCTTGGCCAACTCACTTTCTCCCACGGGGACAGGGAACGCAAGGACGGCGACATCCTGGAAGTCGCCTGGAGGCGCGGGGAGTTTGCCCTCGAAGTGTTGGGGCCCCTTCAGGCGCGTCTCCGGCAACGTGACGTAACGCATGGCCTTGTCCGGCGTCACCCAGGGTCCGCCGGACTGGCTCCAGCCGGGGGAATTGAACATGCCGATGTCCACGCCGAGCCGGCCGCCCTCGCGCACGGCGTGCTCGATGAATCCCCACCATTCGTCTGACAACGCCACGGCCGCGGTCTCGTCGGCGGGGAATTTGGTCTGGCCGCTGATGACGCCGATGTACCCCTCGCCGATGCCGACCTGCCGCATCGCTTCGAGGTCCTTGGTGATGCCTTCCTTCGTGATGTGGCCATCCATCCAATACCAGTAGCAGCGCGGCTTGGTGCCGTCCGGCGGGTTGGCGAAGTCTTTCTCCAGGTCCGCGCCGGCGGCCATCATGGCCGACAGCATCAAGGCAAGCAGTGGAATCCGTTTCATGGCGTTTCTTCCCTCCCAGTCCCGCGAACCCGTGTGTTTCGCGTTGGTTTGCCGGGTGCGAGTGTACACGGTTGGGTCGCGGGTTTCACTCGCCGTTCCGCGTCAATGGACCGATCTGTCCGATCGGTCGAATCCGTCCGATGCATCCGCACTTGGATCAGCGCGAGGATCAGAGATTCCCCGCACAAAAGAAGCGACTGAAACCGGCACTTGCTATGCGCATTCACCATGACTCTCCTGATTACACCTCCACTGATCGATTCCCTGTGGCATACTCATTCTATGAAGGGTTAGCCTAAAAACGGCAGTTGAACCGCCAGGGGGGCATTAACATTATCGGACCGAATGTCGTACCAGAGACGTTACGGTCACCCACCGGGTGAGGGGACAGACCCCGTGTTTCGCTCCGCAAAGCCTACGCGAAAGACGGGGTCAGTCCCATTCAACTGCCGTTTTTGGGGTTAGTGTGTCCACCGTCGAAAGGAGAGATGAGCCCGTGCTCCACCATCGTGGCTTCACGCTCATCGAACTGCTCGTGGTCATCGGGATCATCGCGATCCTGGCTGCTCTTCTGATGCCGTCGCTTTCGCGGGCGCTCGAAGCGGCCCGGCGCGCGAGTTGCGTGAACAACCTGAGACAGTTCGGGATGGTTTTCAGGATGTACGGTGACGAGCACGACGGCATGTTTCCGCCGCCCAGCCATTACGTGCCCGGTTCGTATTTGCACGAATCGGGCGAATACCGTTCGTTACGTTCCATGGCCTCCTTTGCGGGGGAGGAACTCTATTCTGACTATTGGACGGATGCCAGCATGGCCATTTGTCCTTCCGATTCGCGTGCGGACGGCGGTGAAGGGTGGTGGATTTGGTCCGATGCGGGAGGCAACGGAGTCAAACGCAACTTCGCCGCCCAAATCGAAGATATCGCGTCGCGCGATGACGATCTCCCTTCGAGCTGGGGAACGCCCTATCCACGCGGCAAGGAGCTGTGCCTGAACACCTACCTGAGCTGGCCGGTCTCGTATTGTTATGCAGGTTACGGGGTTACTTCATGGTCCCAAGTGGTCGATGTCATGGGCGCCCGCCGCCGGTATTGGGATTGGATGTATTCCGACCCCGCCAACAATCTCCCCGATTGGAAGTTGATGGCGTGGTATGGCAACGACTACTTCGCGCAGTTTGGGTGCAAGAGCTGGGAGATCGTCGAGTACGATCTGCGGCCTGTCCAGGAAGACATGAATCTTGACGGCATGCTTCAATGGTCCGACTGGCGTATGTCGCCCGAGGGTTGGAATCCTGTCAACGGGATGAAGGATGACGACGGGTCCAATCTGCCTAACCGCTACCTGCATCTGAGAGAAGGAATGGAGCGGTTCTTCATCGTCGACATTAACAATCCCGCCGACGGCGCTCAGGCGCAGAGCAATATCATCGTCATGTGGGATGCCTTCACCTCACCGATGGACAACGAATGGACGGGCCCCGGCGATTCACCCGTGATGCGTTTCAACCATGTGCCCGGCGGCAGCAACGTGCTCTACATGGACGGGCATGTCGAGTTCCTGAAGTACGGTTCGAACAAGCTCACGCTCGCCGACTTTCCCGGGCTTCGCGGAAAGGATGGCAATCGATTGTGCGCACAGTACCGAAGCTATTTCTCGATCATGGGCGGTTGGGGTTGATGAGGTCCCTTCGTTTCATCCTCCGTGCGAATCTCCATCGACGACGTGCAGGGTCCTCGTCTTGAGAACTGCGCTTCCACTTGTGGAGCTCAACATCGTTCCGCACCTTCAGCGCTCAAGATTAAGAGGGGCGCAGCCTGCCCAGGGCGTCGCTTCGCTCTGCCCTGGGCTGATATGGTGCCGGTCCTTCAGACCTCAAGAGAGAGTCCACGCAATCTCAATACAGTTCCTTTCATTGGCGTTCATTGGCGTACATTCGCGGACAGTTTCCTCGTTTGGTTGCGGGTATGCCGCAAGGGGCGAGTGTGGCGCCGGTCCTTCGGACCTCAAAGAGGCAATGCCACCTAATCGCATCAGTCTTACTTCATCTGCGCGAATCTGCGTCATCTGCG
>JADLCA010000543.1 GCA_020847495.1 Candidatus Hydrogenedentota bacterium
CGACAGCGGGCGGAGCACGCGGGACTTCGCGCAGGTGGCATTCCGGAACCCCGACACGTCCACAGTCCTGGTCGCGGCGAATCCGGCGAAAGCGCCGTTTACCTGTACGATTGGCTACGATGATGGCGTCCTCATAACCGAACTCCCGCCTGAATCCATTGTCACATACCGGTGGCGAGAATAGAGCAGAATCAGGGGTCGAATGTCGCCCACAAAGGGCCTGAAACTCGGTTGCTCAATACGACGGGTTACGCTCACGTTGAGCACCGGGGAAACAGCTCGATTTCGAGTCCCTACTCATCGAAATCAGGCCGCGCCACGGCTGAATGAAGAAAGCTCTAAACGCGAGCAACGCGAGATGTCCGTCCACACCGGGGTATGTCTGTCCGCGTCCTGATTGCGCCATCACGGCACAATGCCTTCAGGAGTTTTCAAATGACCGGATGCCCTCACCGCGGAAGCCGTATCACGTACCCGTCGACACGGCCGTTCTGAAGGCAGCGTTCACGTGAGTCGCCCGGGGGAAAAGGCGGGCCGTGCTCATTCCAATATGCCGGGGTCAAAAGACCTTACCTGGCTGTCAGTCAGGGTGTGAGCAATCCCGTACGGCAGCTTGTGTCTTACGCAATAGTCAGGAAGCATCTGCAGGATTGTCCGAATCGCGTTCGGCGGGACGTTGGTGAGGGGCACGTTGCATGCCTTCATGGCTTTCTTGAGCGGAGCGATGTCCTGGCCCTGCAGGTGTGCCATGATGAGAATTCCTGGGCCAACCAAGTCTCCGTGCGGAAGGCCCTTTCCCAAAACACTCTCGGCTGCGTACGCGAAGTAGTGCTCACTCCCCTCTTCGGGCCGGGCGTGGCCGACGAGATTGCACAGCAGCACTTCGAGGACCAGGCATTCCACCAGCCGGCGTAAACCTTCCGCTTCACCCCGTCCGGCAGAATCTGAACAGGCCAGACAGGCATTCAGGATTGCCACCGCCATCGCATCGATGGACGGGTCATAGGGCATGGATTCGGGGTTTTGACCATCTCCCTCGGCAAGTTTCCAGTCGTGCCGTCCGGTTGCAATAGACAAGACATCGGTCACCCCGGCGGACCGAATTCCAAGCGGTCCGGATCCCGCCAGCTCCAAATCGACCACAACCACATCTGGTGGCTTGGTTTCAAGATAGCGGACACAGCCATCCTCCCGGTGGCCTGAAGCCCACGTGAAAAAGGCATCGACAGAGATCGCCGTGGGGATGCACACGAGCGGGCGATCTGTCTTCCGTGCCACATACTTCGCAGCGTCCACGGCCAAACCGCCGCCCACAGCATACACGACGTCGCCCAACATGTCTGACAAGAAGCTATCCCAATGCCGAATAGTCGCCTCAGAGACTTCGTGCACGCGAGTGGGAGAAAAACTCAGTCTTCCTCTCAGCACGTCAATGATGCCATCGGTAACAAACAGATCGACGGCACGTTCTTCATGGATTTGTTTCAACGACGTGTAGTGGATCGGAGGAACGCCCCAAGAGCATCTCATAAGCGGCAACAACCTCACCAGCGCTAAGTGCTGCTTCCGAAACACTGGCTAGCCAGCACTCTGTACTTCGAGCAGCTTCCTTGTGATACGTGCGACGCTGTTCTTCTGCAGGGACCACACAGCAATCGCTGTGGGTGCAGTGCCGCCCCGTTGCGTTGCGTGAGTCTTGAGCATTTCTGCCGAGTCGATGATAACAAAATGGAGTCTCCCATGCATCCTTGCGGGCGACACCTTGCGTGCGTCGTGCCTCCCCCACTCTGCATGCCAGGATTTCGCAGGCGGGAGGTAAAACCGCAATCCTGGTCGCCAAGAGTATGGGCTTGGCGCACAGTGTGATCTTGAGTGCGAGCTGATCGAGGGAGGTCATCGCTAACCGCTACCGTGGGACTTTGCGGGAGAGAATCCAATGCGGCGAGATTCGCCACTGAGTCCATTGGCCATTTTACTCGCTGGGGGCAGAAAGCGACGCATTGACCCGCCGGGGCGCGACCCTCTATAGTTCCTCTCGACCTCCCGTATTGCGAATTGGGGCGCACATAGCAGAGAGGGCAATTCATGGCGAAGAATGGTATGCAGGCGGACCGCTGGGCCACCCGTTTCGGACTCATCATGGCCATGGCGGGCAACGCCGTTGGACTCGGCAACTTCCTTCGGTTCCCGGGAACCGCCGCTCCTTACGGCGGGGCGTTCATGGTTCCCTACTTCATCGCGCTGTTGTTGCTTGGCATCCCGCTCATGTGGATCGAGTGGACGATTGGGCGTCACGGTGGCGGCTATGGACACGGCAGCACGCCGGGCATGTTCCATCGCCTGTGGAAGCATCCTGTTTCCAAGTATCTTGGTGTCTTTGGGGTACTCCTGCCCGCAATGATCGGTCTCTACTACGTCTACATTGAATCCTGGGCCTTGGGCTACGCGTGGAAGACCGTCAGCGGTGAGTATTGGGGGCACGAATCGCGCGACCAGATGAAGACGGTGTTCGATCAATACCTCGGCGTCGAAAACGTGGGCACGTTCAGCTTTGGGATCGAATCGTACCTCTTCTTTCTCATTACGTTCTGTGTGAACATGTTTGTGTTCGCGCGTGGCATTCAGCGGGGCATCGAGATGGTGTGCAAGTATGCGATGCCCGCGCTCTTGATACTGGGCGTCATCCTTGCCGTTCGTGTGCTGACCTTGCCTCCGGTAGAGGGACGCACGGTATCTGATGGACTCGCGGCCGTGTGGGTCATCGACTGGTCGGTGTTGAAGAACTCCGATGTGTGGTTGGCTGCGACGGGGCAAATCTTCTTCACCCTGAGCCTTGGCTTCGGCATGATCCACACCTACGCAAGTTATCTCTCGCGCAGCGAGGACCTCACTCTGAACGGCCTTGCCGCGACGAGCACCAACGAGCTGGTGGAGGTGGTCATCGGCGGGACCATCGCCCTGCCGGCCGC
>JADLCA010000544.1 GCA_020847495.1 Candidatus Hydrogenedentota bacterium
GCGCTGGGTCCGCGGCCCGCACCAGCACTTCGAGCGAACATGCCGTGCGTTGCAGGAGCCTGGCAAGACGAAAGGGACCGAAGTATCCGCTGCCGCCTGTCATCAAGACCGATTGAGGATCGTTCTGCGCTTCGTGGGCCGGCTCCGCCGGGGGGTGCCACTGCGCATCGGCCTGCATCAAGAGGCGTTCCTGCATATCATCGGACTGCTGCCTCGATTCAAGCCAGATACGCAGGGTGTCTACCGGCACATCCGGACCCGCTTCGTAGACTTCCATCAAGCGCGACAGTTCGGAGACGGAGATACGTTGCAGAAATCGCGCGTCAAGCTCAGAAACCAGATGCGCCAATCCCCTGCGCTCGAAGTGACGTTGGATCTCGAGCGTCAGGTCGACCAGCGTGAGTGAGTCCAGGCCAATGTCGGTCAGGGTGACCTCCTCGTCGCCCCGGAGGTGGTACAGCTCCCGGATTCGATTCAGAATACCTCTGAGACCGGCGCCGTTCGTGCGTGGGGTTCCATCATGGATGTAGGACGCCAATACCGGCAAGTCGCCGCTCAACAAGCGATCCCGCGTTCTGCCGCGCGCGACTTTTCCCGAAGTTGTCTTCGCAATGGTGCGAGGCGGTACGAGGACAACTTGGTAGGGATCGATGAAGTAGAGGGACCGGATGGCCTGAGCAACCTCGGCGGGGTCAATCTCCTGTTGAGAACGGACCTCGACCACGACGACCAGGCCCTCCTCACCTTCGTGGTCCACCGCGAAGGCGGCGCATCGGGATCCGCCCGCGGAGGTGGCGTCCGGGAATTCCGTCTCGACAATGTCCTCGATATCTTGGGGATAGTAATTGGTCCCGTGGATGATGATCATGTCCTTGATGCGGCCGCAGACGTACAGCTCGCCTTCATGCAGGAAGCCGAGATCGCCGGTGCGCAGGTAGCCTCGCGGATTATCCGGTTCGCCTTCAATGCGCGCGTGGAAAATGGATTCCGACAATTCAGGGCGCTGCCAATACCCCTCGCACTTGCTTTCTCCGTCAATCCAGATCTCACCGACCGCGTTTTCGCCCAGCGATACGCGAGACTCCGGATCCACAATTCGGACATCAATGCTGGAAAACGGACGGCCGCAACTGACCAGGGTGAGCTGATTGTTATTTCGCGTCATCGTCTCGTGGATGCACAACTGCCGCTGCTGTAATCGCTGCTTCTGGACGATCAAGGTGCGCCGCCCTTGGAGGGATACCGCAAGCGTGTTTTCCGCGAGGCCGTAGCCGCCGTAATAAGCTTCGCGCGGCAGGCCGTATCGCGCGAATCGCTCATAGAATCGCGTGTACGTTTCGGGATGAATCGGCTCCGCGGCGTTCAGCATCCCTTTCAGCGAACTCAAATCCACATCATGAAGCGCGGAATCGGGGACCTTATCCTCGCGCAGGCAATAGCCGTACGCGAAGTTGGGCGCGGTGGTCAGGGTGGCCCGCACCCGCGAAATGGTTTGAAACCAGAGTGTGGGCCGCTTAAGAAAGTCAAAAGGCGAGAAGCCGTAGTTGGTCCCGCCTTTGACCACGACGAACAAGTAATGGCCGATCAGGCCCATATCGTGGTACTGGGGAAGCCACGATACCCCCACGGGACAATGCCGCAAGGTCTCGCCGGCATTGTGGATCACGTTGCGATGCGTAACGATGACGCCCTTGGGGTCGCCCGTGGAGCCCGAGGTATATTGCAGAAAGAGCGTGCCATTCCTCCGTCGTTGAAGGAGTTGTCCTTCACCTCCCGCGAGCGTGTCTGTTGCCAGCCAACGCACGGAATCCATGAAAGGCTCCGCTCGCGGACCTTGCTCGCGCGGAGTGGGCGCGCGGGTAATCCCCTGTAGATAGTTCGCTGTGGTGAGTGCGAGCCGCGCTTGGCAATCCCGCGCAACGTGCTCGATCCGTGCGGATCCCGCGCCCGCGGACATGGACAGGGGCGCGCAAACCGGGACTGGAATGGCGCCCAGGCTCAGCGAAGCGAAGAAGCCCACCAGCATTTCCAAGCCCGGCGGGTAGACGAGTAGAACGCGCTCGCCATACTGAAGCCCGGCCTGCCCGGCCAATTGGAGCGCCACCCCCGACACCCGCTCGTGAAACTGCCGGTACGTGTACCGTTCCCGCGATTGGCCCCTCACATCGAGGAACTCGAAGAGAGTTGTCTCCGGCTGTGCCTGGGCCCAATGCTCCAGGCAATCCACAAGATCCACGAATTGTCGATTACTCAAAGCGATATTCCCTGATCAGCAGTTATTCACTGTCGCTCAACCGCACCGCAGCCCCTGCACTTCTGCTGTGGTCGAAACGTTCTCGGGAAATTTGCAGCTCATGCCTTCAGCGGAGCGTGGTTTAGCAATCACGCTTTTGGCACCAACGCAACAATGTTCCCGGCCTTGGTTATTCCCATCTCCGGGTGGTTTCAATGACGGAAAGACGCCGGGCAATGCAGAAGCCTTGCACAACCGCATACACACCCATGCTCACAATACCGTCTCCGTTGGCTTTTGTGCCGGGAAGTCCGACGCGGCCGCCAGGAAGCCTCGGGCCAGCTCGGCTCGCACTGCGCGTCGAATTGCAAACGCGGACCAGCATCGATACCATCGCGACGTGCAAGACCCGGCGCGGGATTGGATGCTGCCCTTGTCAATTCGCTGAGTTGCGCAAGGAGTTTGCGTGCCCCACGTAAACGGGTCTGCGGCCTTATGTCACACGGATTCAATCGTGAATTGTTGCACAAAACCGAAGCAGGGGCCTTGAGGAGTGCTCGGAATGGCCGAAGAAATGGGTATGACAATTCCCCAGGCAGCCTTGAACGCGGGAACGTTGCGCATATTTCATAGGCTGGAACTGAATGAAAGTGCTGCCGAATGAGTTCAACGGGAGAGTCCACCGCCAAAGGCGCTATCCTGATCACGGGCGCATCGTCCGGTATTGGACGGGCGTGCGCCCTTCACCTGGACGTCCTTGGCTTCACAGTCTTCGCGGGCGTCCGCAAGGAAGCGGATGGCGACGCCCTGAGAGCCGAAGCGCCCCGCATACGGCCCATCATCATTGATGTTACCGACAGGGACTTGGTGGCAGCCGCAGTCTCCGAAATCCAGACTGCGTGCCCCGATGGCCTCCACGGGCTTGTGAACAACGCCGGCATCGCCGTCGTCGGCCCGGTCGAAGCGCTGGCCATCGAAGAGCTTCGCAGGCAGTTTGAAGTCAATGTCATTGGCCAGATCGCCGTCACACAGGCGTTGCTCCCGCTGCTCAGGAAGGCCCGAGGCCGCGTCGTGATCATGGGCTCGATTTTTGGACTGCTCTCCTGTCCTTACGTGGGGGCCTATGCCGCGTCAAAGTATGCCCTTGAAGCCCTCACGGACTCGCTGCGCATGGAGCTGGTGCCGTGGGGAATCGCTGTATCAATTGTTGAGCCCGGCCGCATGGCCACGAGCATTTGGGACAAGTCCCTCGGTGCTATGGAGGGTTGGAGGGAACGCAATGGCGAGATCCACACGCTCTATGCCGATTCCATGGCCGCGATGTTGAGAAAGTCTTCCAGTCTGGCGCAGACATCCGCGTCGCCCGAACGCGTGGCACGGAAAGTCGCCCATGCCCTCACGGCGAAGACCCCCAGGACACGCTACCGCGTTGGGCGCGATGTACGGTTCTGGGTGCCGGCACGCAGGATTCTCCCCGACCGTTTTTGCGACTGGGTGATTGGCCTGATGCTGGGTGGGCACACGTAGGCTTCAGACGCGTTGCTTCTCCGTTTGGACCGCGCCTGGACAGGCGGTGTCAAAACCGAATCGCTGGAAGATGTCGCCAAAGTCCTCGAGAATGTCCTCCGGAGTCAGTCCGAACTGCTCCAGGGAATACAGGTGCGTGCTGCTGTACACACGGGCCATCTCATGCTCTTTGTTCAGGCGATCCAAGAAGACCGGTCCGGCTTCAAATCCAAAGCGGCTGTACAACCCCGACACGGTTCCCTTGAGGTCCTTCCGCAGCTCGTCGTAGTTGACGAAAGCGAATTGTTCATCAGGCCATTCGCGCGACCGCTCGATGGGATGGCGATACCAATGGCCGGCCAGTTCCAACACACAATCACGATACTCGTCCGCCTTCAGATCATTAGCAAAGACATCCCACGCCACATAAAGGGCGCTCAACAGCGAGGGAATCGTTTCGTAGGGGCTCCTCATGTTGCACACCACGCGCGCGTCCGGGAAATGGGTCCGTATGGAATCCACCTTGGATGAAAAGGCGGGATTCTTCGACAGGAAGCGCTTCTCCGGGCCGTGGAAATAGAGGTGACGCTGGACGCAGGTCTTGTAGAATCGCATGATCCGCTCTTTGTCGCCGTGTGGCGTGTCCTCGTCGAAACGGACCAGCCACCACAGCTCATCCCGAAAGGGAAAGGGGAAGAACAGGTACACCGAAGCGAAGACGGGAGTCAGCACCATATCATCTTCATCGTAGTCGAAAAGGCTCATCTTGTGGATCTCGCTCAGGCGTCTCAAGATCCTCGTGTCGGCCGCGACGAGGAATCGCCGGCCATGTCCGCCGCAGACGCGGTCCATGTGGCCGAGGACCGTCCAGAACTTCCGTTCCGTGATGGAGGGGGCAATCAAGATCTCCCACAGCTTCAGCGAGGTGAAGCTCTCCGTATCCTGGGCCATGACGCGATGCAGTAGCGTGGTTCCGCTCCGTGGAATGCCAACGATGAACACAGGGTCTTTGATTGCGATCTTCCGGTACCCACGGAAGAAGATTTCATCGAGCAGGAATCCTGCCCAATGGATGAGTTGCCCAATCAGAAGGACAGGGAGAAAGACAGCCATGACGCGCAACCGCCGTGCAGTGAACTGCGCGTGGGTCCCCTTGCTGTGAAGAAGCGTCAGCTTGAGCAGTTCCAGAAATGCGCGAAGAGCCTTGGGCATCAGGACACTCCCGAGGGCCGCCGTCTTGCGATCATGGGGAGCCCGTGGGCCGGACGCAGAGTGATGTTCATCTTCGGCTGAATCCGGGCCTCAGGCGCCAGTTCAAAACACCAGTCTCTGGAGAATGTGGCCAGCAACAGCATTCCTTCCATCCAGGCAAAACGTTCGCCGATACACTTGCGCGCGCCGCCGCCAAAGGGAACGTACGCGAACTTGGGCACCGCCTCCGCACGCTCCGGCAGCCAGCGATCGGGATCAAACCGTTTCGGCTCGGGGTACCAGCGCGGGTCGTGGTGAGTCACCATGGGCGACACGAGTATTAGGTCACCTACGTTTACGGGAATCCCAAGGATTTCATTCGGCTCAATGGCCTGACGATCCGTCCCCGGCACCGGCGGGTATAGCCGCATGCTCTCGGTCAGCACGCGCCGGGTGTAGTCCAGCCGCGGAAAATCGTCCACCTCGGGTGAACGGCCTTCACTGAGCACGTCATCGACTTCGGCGCGGAGTTTCTCCGCAATCTTCGGATGCTGTGAAAGCAAATAGAAGGTCCAGCTCAGGGCGGTCGCGGTAGTCTCATGTCCCGCGAGGAAGAGCGTCATCGACTCATCGCGAAGTTGCCGATCGGTCAAGACGGTGCCGTCGTCGTACCGGGCCTCCAACAGCATAGTCAACAGATCATCCATCTCCGCACCGGCCTTGCGATGTTCCTCAATGAAGCGGTGGATAATGCTGTCGAGTTGGCGGAGCGCTTCCTTGATCAGCCGCGTGCCTTTCAAGGGAAGGCGGTCCAGCATACTGCCGATTCCGGGAACCAAATACCGCTTCGTATGCGTCAACAAGGCATTGATGGCGTGTCCGACGATGCGGGCGTCTTCTTCGATGTCAGAACTGAACATGGTTTTCGTGATGACCGCGGCCGTCGCCCGCATCATCTCCGCGTGCACGTCAAGGGTGGCGCCGTCGCGCCATCGCGCGGCATACCTTTCTGCCATGGCGGCCATGGAATCGCCGTAGGCATCCAGCCGCGACTTGTGGAATGCGGGCTGAATCAAGCGGCGCTGCCGCAAGTGAGGCTCGCCGCTGATCGTGAGCACGCTTTCTCCCGTAATCACCTTCAGGGGCGTGGGCCGCGAGCGGCGGTGATAGTACTTGTGATTCTTGACCAGTACTTCTTCGATTCCGTCTGGTTCATTCATGACAATGCATCGCTGACCGAAAAGCCTCGATTCGAATCCTCGCGGATACCGTTGGACCGCCTCAAACCAAGGGGCGAAGTTCCCTCGCGACCCGTTCACCAGGAAACGGAGAAACGCCAACTGGCTGATACGTGGCAACCCTGAGGACCTCACGGCGCCTTCCGGCACTATCGTCGTCGTGCTCATCCCAACTCCTTCGCTCTGACCATGCGCACGTGACTCACTGCGGACAAATGCCCGTCTGGATTGCCTCACTTGTGCGCCGTGCATGCACGCAATACCACACGCGATTCAGAGCCGTGGTGCGACCAATATCAACGCCAGACAAGGCGCGGCCGCGCAGACCCGTGAAACAACGTGGCGTATGTGCGTCTCGTTTTGCAGCTAAGACGCCCCAGTGTACGGAACATCCGGAGCGAAGACAAGGTGCCGAATTGACTCATTATAAATCTACTCGAAAGGGATTCGTTTCCTCATGAGAGAAATCTACTCGAAAGGTATGGGTAATTGGAGGGTATGGGGTAGCTTCCGCCGTAAGGAGGCGGAAGGAATCCA
>JADLCA010000545.1 GCA_020847495.1 Candidatus Hydrogenedentota bacterium
GTCCGAACTCCACAGGGCAGGGTGCTTGGTAACGCCAAGGCGGGGCGACCCGACGGAAAGTGGCACAGAAAACACACCGCCTACGTTCGCCCGAAAGGGTGGACCGGCAAGGGTGAAAAGGTGCGGTAAGAGCGCACCAGCGGCCTGGTGACAGGCCGGCTCGCTAAACCCCACCCGGAGCAATTCCAAATAGGGGAGCAATGGAGTGGCCCGCTCTGCTCCCGGGTAGGAAGCTCGAGGCGCGTGGCGACGCGCGTCCCAGATGAATGACCGCCTCGGGACCTTTGGGTCCTAGACAGAATTCGGCTTACAGGCCTGCTCACCTGAGAGTCAACGAACCGGTGACATTAGGCCCCGGCATCGCTTCTCCGGCCGCAAGCCTACAAGTACCGTGAAACACGAGCAGCAGCTCAAGCGCGTGGTGCGAGATCATCCGGACATGACGCTGGAGGAATTGCGCAATGCCACGGGGTTTTCGTGTACCCCGCAGGCAATCCACTACGCCTTGGAGCGGCTCTATACCATTGAGAAAAGACGCACCGTCCCTCGGAATTGAACCGGGCCGGCATTCGAGTAGCCCGGGCAAACTGGTTCAGGGCCATCGCTCATGTAGCGTGCCGCCGCCCGCATAGCCATTCAATCAGCCAGAACTGCGGTCTGAGATTCGCCGCCGTACAGTCCTGGCCTTTTCCCGTTGAAGGGACGTGGAGTGAGTTTAGGCGCTTCCGCCGTAGGCAGAAGGCACGGACACCAGACAGCTCGCGCCAGGCCACCGGCGGCGCCAAGAATCAAGCCACTCACACAAACATCGAGAATTGGTTTGCCCCGTGCGGGTACAGTTGAATTCGAGATGCTCCAGGAATCGCCAGATCAAATGCAGGGGTTATTGAAGCTATTCGGAATTAGGGATGCAGCGCGGCGCAGCCGCAACCAAGCCAAGATATGCATCCACCGATTTCACTGATTGCACCGATTCAACAAAGAGAACAACAAGGAGAAGGCATCAAGGGGGAACGGGCGTCTCGCCCGTGGTTTGAAAGCTTTTTAACGCATAGGCGCGAAGCCTGCAGAGGAACGCGGAGGATGAAGAAGACGGGATTCTGGTACTGCCTCGCTCGTCTCGCCCCGGGCGTGACAGCACAGCGCTTTGCTCAAGAGATTGGCTTGACGGTGCCGGAGGCCGCGGTGAATTCGAGAGCGGCGAAAGGTCTTTGAGAACCCTGTGGCTCAGAGGCTGAGGAGGGTTTTGTGTTGCCGCGCTCAGAGAGCGAGGCCTTACAGCGCTTTGTTTAGGAGATTGACCTGACAGCCTACATCGTGCGTTGCCACCCGCACCCCCTCTGGGAACGCCACGCGTCAGCGTGGCACGCTTCGGTGCATGCGCGTTGGTTGTTGCGACAACTGCGCTGGCGCGACCGCTGCCATTCTCCTCATCTTAGCCGGGCTGGTGCCCGGCGTGCCCAGGCAGGACCCGCGCAAGCCCCAACAATGAGGGACCGTCCCTTGTAGCGCACGGCTTCCGCGCCGGTCGTTTTCGCCATCAACCCTCGCTTATCACCTGGCTTCCACATTGGCGGTGACGCAGGCTCCGCCGGAGACTGCACCGGACATCCTCATCGCCACCAACCTGCAGATTCTCAGTCTTGAGGTCTGAAGGACCGGCGCCATACCAGCCCAGGGCAGAGCGAAGCGCCGCCCTGGGTAAACGGCATCCTCTAATCTTGAGCGCTGAAGGTGCGGCCCACCTTGAGCATCTCATGCGGTGCCTCCAGGAGTTTCGCGGTTTGCCCGTGGATTTCCGGGCACAACTTCTGTACCATGACGGTTATACGACAGCGACATTGGGCACCCGCTCGCCGTCGGGAGGCACTCCATATCGTTCGCTTAGGCTCAGGGGCATACGCCACCGAACCGCAGTAGGAGGGACGGATGGGGCGATCGAAAGATGTTTCCATTCTGCACAGGGATCTGCCCCCTGTCTTTCTGAGATGGCTCGTCCCCGCGTTATACCTAATCTGTGTGGCGCTTATCTGCGCGAGCCTGTGGGAAGACTACCGGCGTGTGGAGCTTGCAGAAGAGGTGGCGCAGCTTGTCACAGAGCACAAGCCTGCGAAGGTCAGTGATGTGGAGGCGCTGCTTTCCCATCGCTTGGGTGCGCGTCTGAACGACTACCCATCCAAGGACGATCCCAAGCACTCCTACCGTAGCTTTCAGCTCGTCCCCCGCGTGTGGCTGACGCTTTTGGTCGAATACGAAACTGACTCCGGCAACGTCGTAGGTGTTTGGATGCTCTACGGCTCTTCTGAAAGCGTGTCCCTTGAATCCCCTCGCGACGATTTGCGAGCGGTGCCCGCATACGTGTGGTTCGTGGCGATACTCCCCGCGCTCGTCTGCAGCGCTGTCTGGCTTCGCGTCGCCAGGTCCATGGAGGTCTCAAGTTGGGCCAAGAGCGCAATCGCCTTCCTCGCCGCGTTGCCGCTCCTGATGTACATGTTCGGGGCATTGATCGCCTATTTGAGAATCACCATGTGAGCGCCTGTGTGTCCCTTTGTCGTTGCCATCATTCTCGCACGCACACGTTTGCCACTTCCCAATCGCATAGCCGAAGGCCAACAACTGGTTGCCCGCGAATCAACCGATTGGCATTCCGCCTGAGAACGCCACCATATCAGCCCATCGCGGCATAGCCACAACCAAGCGAAAATGCTTGTCCATCGATTGCACCGATCCAGGAAATAGACCAACAAGGGGGAATGGGCGTCCCACCCGTGGTTTGATGACGTCTCAACGCAGACTCGCGGAGCCCGCGGAGGAACGCCGAGAATGAAGAGGATGGCATTCTGGTACTACCTCGCTCGTCACGCCCCGGGCGTGACAGCACAGCGCTTCCTTCAAGAGATTGGCTTGACGGCACACGAAGTCTGCCGTACACATCTCCGCGACTGAACTCCGGTGGGGGTGTGAGCATATCGCACCGGGTGGAGCCGCAGAAGGAACCCGGGGTATGCATCAGGGCAATCGCATTAGAACTACCCGTTCCGCTATTGCGACAAAGCCCCTCTCATATCGCCTCTCTTTGGGAGCTATCGCAAGTTGACGGTGATTCAGAGTGAGCTGAACCCGGGCAAGATGGGTGCGAATCGGCGGCGTTGAGCCGCCGTAATGGCCTGAAAGGCCTAGGTACTCGTAGCCCTGGTTTGGCCCGCCGGTACGGCGGGACTACCCAGGGTGAGCACCCTCCAGAGGAATCCCCTGAAGGGGGTGCATAGCATATGGTTCGATCAGATTTACGGCGCGATTGGGATTGGCGGCTGGACGACTATGCTACCCTGTAAGGGTTGCAGGAATGTGCATCCCGATACCCGGGGTAGGCCTCCGCTCCGCTTCGGCCAACCCAGACTCTTTGTTGGGTACAGGCAGTAAGGCCGCAGGCAAGGATCGAGAACCGCTCTCTTCAACCTGAGAACGGCAGTCGAACCGCCATGAGGTAATGAACGTTATCGGCGCGAATGCCTTACCTGACACCTTACGTTCACCCACTGGATGAATGGACAGACCCCGTGTTTCGCTGCCGAGAAAGAGTCTCGGCGCCTGAGAGAGGAATACCGGCGCGCGTCTTTGGGCTCCGAGTCTGCCCGGCGTGGAAGCCGGGAAGGACAAAGACGCCCGGCGTGGAAGCCGGGCGCTACAAGGACATTGATTCCTCGGATTCGGTCAACGCGCGCGGCGGAGAATGTAGCGTTGTAGGATTGGATTCAAGCGAAACGCCGTGGCGAAGGTGA
>JADLCA010000546.1 GCA_020847495.1 Candidatus Hydrogenedentota bacterium
CTCCCCACCCAACCTCGCGGTTGATGCAGTTATGGTTGACTACCGACTCGTGACGTCATTCGGGAGCGGACTTACACCGCTCTGACGTGATGCGCTCGGAAGCGCACGGGAACGGGCGTCTCGCCCGAGGTTTGACAATCCTTCAACGCGGAGAAGTAAAAGGCCGGCATTCTGGTACTGCCTCGTTCGCCGAGCGCGGCAGTACAGCGCTTCGCTCAGGAGATTGGCTTGACGGCAGACAGGGCGCAGCCGAGTCGAAACACCGAATGGCCCCGGTTAACCCTAGGGCTCCGAGGCTGAGGAGAGTTCTGTGCTGCCGCGCTCGGAGAGCGAGGCAGTACTGGAGAGGCTACGTTGCGGTTGAACTCGCCTTGGGAGCCGTAGGGTATGCACTGCGGCACGTCTTGCCCAAAGCACTATCATCCAGCAGCTTAAGCGGAACCTCCGTGGCTAATGCGAGAATTTCTCACAATCCTTGCGGATAGGGACCCAGCGTGGCTGGCGCCCTACTCATATTGACTTTCCGCGCCGTACCTTGGGATGATGGCGCCCATGAAGGCATCGGTCTGGCTTCATACTCGGGCGCTCGTGCCCTGTCTGCTTGTGGCAGCGCTATGTCTCGGGAGTCCCCTGCCCTGCGGGGCACAGGCGGTCTCTCCGGAGTCCGTGGCGGACGTGTTGGATCGCCTCATTGGCGAAGATGAGTCCCGGGCAACACTTCTTCACGCGCTCCAGGAACGCGCGAAACAGCAGCCCACATCGATGCAGCAAGCGCCTGCGGGCGAACCCCTGAGTTTTAACCGCGACATCCGGCCCATTCTCTCCAATGCGTGTTTTACCTGCCATGGGCCGGACTCCGGCAAACGCAAGGCGGACCTGCGCCTGGACACGGAGGAAGGCGCGTTCGCGGCGCTTTCCTCGGGTCACGCCGCCATCGTGCCGGGCAAGCGCGCGGACAGCGCATTGTTTCAGCGCATCTCGGCGAGCGATCCCGCGGACCTGATGCCGCCCCCGGATTCCAGGAAGACGCTTTCGGCGGCGCAGATCGAAACCCTGGGCCGCTGGATAGATGAAGGCGCGAAGTACGAGCGGCATTGGGCCTTTGTGAAGCCCGCGCCGCAGACGCCGCCCGCCGTGGCGGACGCCCAATGGCCGCGCAACGACGTCGACCGGTTCATCCTCGCGAAGCTGGAGGCAGCGGGGATTACTCCCAACCCCGAGGCGGACCGGCGCACGTTGATCCGGCGCGTGTATTTCGACCTCATCGGGCTGCCCCCCACTCCGGAAGCGGTCGATGCGTTCGTAGATGATCCCGATCCCAGCGCGTACGAGAAGCTTGTGGACGCGCTTCTGGAGAATACGCATTACGGCGAACGTTGGGCGCGGCATTGGCTCGACCTCGCCCGCTTCGCGGAAAGTCACGGCTACGAACAGGACTACAACCGCGAATTCGCGTACCACTACCGCGATTTCGTGATCAAGGCGTTTAATCAGGACCTGCCGTACGACACGTTCGTGAAGTGGCAAATCGCGGGCGATGAGTATGCCCCCGACGATCCGCTCGCGATGATGGCCACCGGCTTCCTCGGCGCCGGCACGCACGCGACGCAAATCACGAAGAGCCAAGTCGAGAAGGAGCGCTACGACGAACTCGACGACATGGCGCGAACCGTCGGCACGGCGATGTTGGGCCTGACGGTCGGCTGCGCGCGCTGCCACGACCACAAGTACGACCCAATCCCGATGAATGACTACTACCGCTTCATCTCGACCTTCACCAAGACGGTGCGGTCGAACATGGACATCCCAGTGGACGAGACGACCCATCAGCAGGCGCTTGCACGCTTCGAGCAGGAGCACGGCCCGCTGCTGAAGGAGTTGGATTCGTTTGAGAGAGGCACGTTGACGGAACGCTTCAACACCTGGCTCGCTAGTGATGACAAGCAGGACTTCGAGCCGCCGTGGCAAATCCTACCCATCGACAACGCCACGTCCGCGGGCGGCGCCTACTTCACGAAACTGGACGATGGCTCGGTGCGCGCGCAGGGTGTGAACCCCGCAAGCGATACGTACACGTTCACGGTGCGCACGGACCTTACGGGCATCACGGCGATCCGCGTTGAGGCGCTCCACGATGACAGTTTGGTGGCCGGAGGGCCGGGCCGGGCCATGAACGGCAACTTCGCGCTGTCTTCCATCAAGGTGCTTGCCGCACCGGTGGACGGCCAGGCCGATGCGGTCGAGGCGAGACTGATCCGGCCTATTGCCACATTCGAACAAGCAGGGCTTCCCATCGCGGCCGCGCTGGACGACGATCCGAAATCGGGTTGGGCGGTGGACCCCGAGTTCGGCAAGGATCACGCCGCGATCTTTCGCATCGAAACGCCCGTTGGTTTCGCCGGAGGCACCGTACTGACCATCACGCTGACGTTCGATGTAAACACAGGACACGGCGTCGCGCGTCCGCGGCTTTCGATCACGAACCTGCCGTGGGCCGTGGGATTCGACAGCGAGCACGAACACCGGACCGCGCAGGAGGCATTGGCGCGGATCAAGGCAGACCCGGGCACTCTCGCCGATGCGGATCGCGACGCCTTGTTCACGTGGTATCGAACCACGGATAACGACTGGCGCGATCGCGCGAAGAAGGTGCGCGAACATGAGGCGCTGCGTCCGAAACCCGGCCAGGCGAAAGTGATGATCTGCAGCGAGGGCGTTCCCGCAATCCGCACGCACACGCAGGGCGGCGATTACCTCGAGCACACTCACTTCCTCGAGCGCGGCGACCCGAACCAGAAGGGCGATGTCGCCCCGCAGGGCTTCTTGACGGCGCTGCAATTTGCATCGGCTGGCGAAGACCACTGGAAGCAGCATCCGCCGGAAGGAGCACGCACGCCGTACTTGCGCACGTCGATGGCGGAGTGGCTCACCGATTACGACAATGGCGCGGGCTTCCTGCTGGCACGCGTGATCGTGAACCGGCTTTGGCAGCACCACATGGGGCGCGGCATCGTGGCGACGCCCAGTGATTTCGGGTTGCAGGGCGAAGCGCCCACGCATCCGGAATTGCTGGACTGGCTGGCCTTGGAACTGGTCAACAACGGGTGGCGTCTCAAGTCCATCCATCGCACGATCATGCTGAGCGCGTCTTATCGCCAGAGCGCCGCGATCGATGACGCGAAGATGGCGGCCGACAATCAGAATAAGCTGTATTGGCGGCATCCGCGGAAGCGTCTCGAAGCGGAGATCATCCGCGATGCGATGCTGTCCGCGAGCGGAATGTTGGACGCCACGCCGTTCGGCCCGGGCACGTTGGAGCCGCACCAGCGCCGCAGCATCTACTTCTTTGTGAAGCGCAGCAAGCTAGTTCCCATGATGACGCTGTTCGACGCGCCCGACGCGACCCAAGGCATGGGCGAACGGCCCGCGACGACCATCGCGCCGCAGGCCCTGCTCATGATGAACAACGCGCTCGTGCGCCAATGCGCGTCGGCCCTGGCGCAACGCGTGTGTCCACAGGAGACGGCTGCGCCGGAAGAGGCTGTGCGCCACGCATATCGCCTCACCCTCGGACGCGCGCCCGCCGAAGGCGAGACTGCCGAGGCGCTTGCGTTCTTGCAGGACCAGGAAAAGTCCTACGCAAATGACGGTAGTCAAAATGCGAAGGGCGCCGCACTGGTGGACTTCTGCCAGATGCTCTTGAGCTTGAATGAGTTTGTGTATGTGGATTAGCGGTGAAGAGAGAAAATGGATTCCCGCGTTCGCGGGAATGACGACTCGGTCCGATCCGACCGATCGGTGTGATCCGTCCGATTCCTGCAAGAGCACCGAAGCGAGGGCACTATGAGTAACGCGCCGCACCCGCACTACATCGCCGATCCCGCGCCGTGTTTCTGCACGCGCCGCGACTTTCTGCGACGCACCGGACAGGGCTTTGGCGCACTGGCCCTTGCGGGCCTGCTGCAATCCCAGGGCATTCTCACCGCGAAAGCCGCGGAGAGCCTCAACCCGATGTTGCCGCACGCCGGACACTTCCCCGCGAAGGCAAAGTCTGTCATCTGGCTGTTCATGAACGGCGGTCCGAGCCAGGTGGACACGTGGGACTACAAACCCGAACTCGAGAAACGCGATGGCCAGAAGCTAGATGGCTTCGACGCGACCACCGGCTTCTTCGCGGACCAGGTTGGCCCAATCATGAAGTCGCCGTTTGCCTTCACGCAGCACGGGCAGTCGGGCACGTGGGTCTCCGAGTTATTTCCAAACATGGCCCGGCACGTCGACGACATGGCCTTCATCCATTCGTGCCACACCGAAACGAACAACCACTCGCCGGCGTTGTTCCAAATCAACACGGGCATGAACCGCATGGGATTCCCGAGCGTGGGCTCCTGGGTAACCTACGGACTCGGTACGGAGAATCAAAACCTGCCCGGCTTCATTGTCATGTACGACACGCTTGGACGCGGCCTGCCCAAAGGCTACTCGCAGAACTGGGGTGCGGGTTTTCTGCCGGGCATCTTCCAGGGCACGAGCCTCAACGCGCAGGGCGAGCCTATCGAGAATCTGAAACGGCCCGAAGGCATGAGCGACAGCCAGCAGCGCCGTCAACTGGATCTGCTGAAGCGTCTCAACGAGCATCACGCGTCCTTGAATGAAGGTGATCGCGAACTCGCGACGCGCATCGAGAGCTTTGAATTGGCCTATCGCATGCAGATGGCCGCGCCCGACGCGATGGACGTGTACGCGGAGCCGCCGCATATCCAGAAGCTCTATGGATTGGACAACGAGGCCTGCACGCACTTTGCCAAGCAGTGCCTCATGGCGCGGCGCATGGTGGAGCGCGGCGTACGCTTCGTGCAGATCTACAGCGGCGGCGAGGAGAACGAGAAAAGCTGGGACGGCCACCTCAACATCGCGCAGAACCATCGCGGCTTCGCTGCCGAGACGGACATCCCCATCGCGGGCCTGCTGACGGACCTCAAGCAGCGCGGCCTGCTCGATTCCACGCTGGTCATCTGGGGCGGCGAGTTCGGACGGCTGCCACTCGTGCAGCGCTCGCCCAACGGCGCGGAATCCGGACGCGACCACAATCCCCACGCGTTCACCGTTTGGTTCGCGGGCGGCGGCGCGAAAGGCGGCACGCACTATGGCGAAACCGACGAGATAGGCCACAAGGCCGCCGTCAACCGCGTGAGCGTGAATGATCTACACGCCACGATCCTGCACCTGCTGGGAATCGATCACCTCCGCATGACCTACCGCCACAATGGCCGGGACTTCCGCCTCACCGACGTCGCGGGCAATGTCGTCCATGACGTGATTGCGTAGCGGGTGCGCCCCACTACCTCACTGGCGTCAGGGTCGCTGCAGTCCCTTCCGATGCACTCACGTCGAAGTTCAGGGCCGTGGCGCCTGCGCCGGAGATGTTCACGATAGCCGTTGGCTTTTCGCGAACATCGAGTCCTCGTCCCCAAACCTCCAGTGTGGCCGGACCGGGTTGTGCCCCATCCAACCGGAAGTTCCCCTCTTTGTCGGTTTGCGTATAGAACATGTCGGACACCCCGGGAGCATCTTCGTAATTCAGGTAGATGTACAGCGCGTCCACGCCGGGGGCTTCGCCGTTGACGGTGATTCGTCCGCGGATTTCCGTCTCCCAGGTGTCGAAGTCGAGATCCAATTCCGTGGTTTCCCCCTCGCGGACTTCTATCGAGTGAATCTGTTTACGTCCGTACCATGAGGCCTTTTCGCCGAACGTCGGATTTGCGACAACTTCGACGGCTCCCGAGCTGAGCCCGATGATCGTATATTCGCCCGCTTCGTCGGTCTGCGAAGCGTACAGCGAGGGACTGTAGTCGCCGATCGAGACGTTCAGGCCGGAAATCGGCTCGCCCTCGGCCCGCGCAACACCGTGAAGCGTTGCGCCCGGACGCAACCGGAGTTCAACCTCGGCTTTGCCGGAACCACTCGGGATGGGTATACGCGCCGCTGCGTGCCGTGGATGCCATGCCGTGACCTCGGTCGCGCTCGCGGGAACGGATTCCAGCCGGAAACGGCCATCCGATCCGGTCACGGCAAGGGCGGCGTCTTGAATGAGGAACCCAACCACGGGCTGCTCATCCAGGAAGATGCGCGCTTCTTGTGTGGGGCGTCCTGCCGGATCGTAGACGATGCCCTCAATGACGCGGCCCAGCGAAATAGGGATTACCAAATCCTGAATCGATTGGCCCGCGTGGACGAGTACTGCTTGAGAGGATGTGGGCGCGTACCCTTTTGCTCGCACGAGTACGGTGCGCTCGCCCGGCTCCACATCGGCCAGCGTGAAACGCCCTTTACTATCGCTCACACGCAGGTAATCCGACAGGCCGTTGTAATGATCGCGACGGGTAGGCTCGTAGACTTCAAAGTCTGTCACGGGTGCTCCCGTCGCCGCGTCGATGACCTGTCCATCGATGCTCCCTCTCGCCTCCAGCACGATCTTCATGTCTTTGGCGCCTGCGGTAATGCCGTTCAGCCGCTGCGGCGCGTAATGCTTGTGCCAGAGGTACATCTGGTACTCCGCGTCGCGCAGTCCCTTGACAAGGAACCGTCCATCGCCTGTGGTCTGCGTTTCGCTCCAGTCCGGTTGTTCCGCGATTACGTAGACGCCATAGACTGGTGCGCCCGCCGCATCGATAACGCGTCCCGCAATGGTGAGCTGGCCCGGTGTCGAGAATTCGCACACCAGTTCAAGCCCTTCGATGTGCTCGCCTTGGGCAATTTGAATAGGGGCGACGTCTTCGATCTGCCGGAAGACCTTCTCTGCCGGAAGCAAGACGCTAATCTCATACGTCGCAGCGAATAGGCCGAACACTTTGAAACGGCCCTGCGCGTCGCTGGGTTCGCACCCGATGCCGCTGCACTGCCCCGGACCGGGCGAGGCCGACACTTGGGCACCTTCAATGGGCGCACCACCGCTGTCCAGCAGCACACCTGAAAGGGTTGCTTCCGGTCCCATGGTGAACTCAAGTCCCTCAATGCCGTCCGGCGGCAACTCGTAGGGTCCCTGGGGTGCGAGCGCGTAGCCCGCCTTCACCGGCTGAACAAGGACACGGTCGGTTTCGGGTATGCCTCCTACGGAAAACGTACCGTCGGCGTTCAGCGAGCCTTGTTCCTCATACCGGCCATCCGGTGTCCAGGCGCGCACGCTGCCGGGGGACAATGGCTTGCCATGCTCATCGACCACCCTGCCGCGAATTGGACACCCCTGTGCCAGGGCGAAATCGACACCTTCCACCATCGCGCCGGATCCCACCGCGACTGGACGGGCGTTCCACAGCCCGAATGTGGAGAACCCCTGGACATTGTCCAGCCTCAAGTTGTATTCCCAGGCAGCCAGACCTTCCAGGCGGTATACGCCCGACGCATCCGATACCGCAATTGCCTCCAAGTTCTCGCGATAAGGCTCGGGACTCGCATGGACCTGGACACCCGCGACGCCCTCACCTGTGTCGCGGTTGAAGATGCGCCCGGTTATGGCACTTCCTCCGCCGGACGCGGTGGACGGTGAAGCGGCGCCCCGGACGGGTCCGGGTTCACTGCCGATTCCCGCGTATGAACCGGCTTGCCCCGCGACATCCGGTGCATCGCTTGATTCCCCCGAAGTAGCGGCGGAGATCTGCTGATCCTCGCCGGGTGCTGCATTGTCCTTGATAGCATAAGTCCACGTCACCGCGATGAGGCCCACCAGTGCGAGCAGCCCGGCAACACCCTTCAGGCCAATCAAAGCTCCAAGACCAGTCGCCGCAGTCGCAGTCGCCGTCGCCTGCCAGCCTATTTCCGCGGCCGCAATTGCTCCCATGACGCGGGCCACGCGTTCACGGGCACGCTCGCCGCTCTCGCGAGACTCGCCGAGCGCGGTGACGAGGCGTTCTCCCAGGGCTTCCCGTGCGCGTTGAAGGCGTTTGGCAGCGGCGTCGGGCGCTATGTCCAGTGCGGCGGCAACTTCCTTGACGCTCTTGCCTGCGAAGTAGCGGAGCAGGAGGATCTCCCGCTGCTCCGGCTCCAACTGGTCCAACTGACGTCGCAGCAGCGCTTCCATATCCCGCTCCTCCACCTTTGGCGTAACGAACTCCGCGTCCGAGGGAATGCGCGCATTCCGTTCCCTTTGTCTGAGGTGGTTGCAAGCGGCTCGACGCGCGATGGTGGCAATCCAAGGCCCGAAACGGTCTGGCTCGCGGAGGGAGGGACGTGATTCGTAGGACTTGAGGAAGGCATCCTGGACGACGTCGTCCGCGTCGGCCAAGTTCCCGGTATAGGCGAACGCAATGGCATGAACCGTCGCTTGGTGCCGCGTTACCAGAACCGCAAACTTGTCCCGTTGGCCTGCCAGAACTTGCTGGATGATCCGCCTGTCAGAGGTTTTGATGGGTAGAAACATATTCGCTCATCTCCTTCTACACTATAGAGCGAACTTGACCCGGATTCATGACAACTTTTTCAGGCAGGCACTTGAATTGCCTCGCGACAGTCGTGCATAAGCAGAAGCAGAGGCCGCCAAGGTGGCCTGATTGGGCCTGGTCAAACCCGCGAAGGACTGCCAACGATGATTAACGCTATCGATGGAGCTGTTTCGATGTGCAACGGCGTGCGCATCCCCCAGTTTGGGCTGGGCGTGTGGCGCTCGGCCGAAGGGCCGGAAACGGAGCAGGCGGTCGCCTGGGCCTTGGAAGCGGGTTATCGCCATATCGACACTGCGATGATCTATCAGAACGAGGCCAGCGTGGGCCGGGCGGTGGCCGCCTCGGGTATTCCCCGCGAGAAGGTGTTCGTAACCACCAAAGTGTGGAACAGCGACCAGGGATACGACAGCACTTTCAAAGCCTTTCAGCGCAGCCTGGATCTGTTGGGCATGGACTATGTCGACCTGTACCTGATCCACTGGCCGGTAGAGGGCAAGTTCGTAGATACGTGGCGGGCCATGGAGAAGATCTACGAAGAGGGCCGTGCCAAGGCGATCGGCGTCAGCAACTTCCTCGTGCACCATCTCGAGGAACTGCTCAACGGCGCGCTGGTCAGACCGATGGTCAATCAGGTCGAGTTCCATCCCCGCCTCCAGCAGCCGGAACTCCTGGAATTCGACAACCGCCAAGGCATAGTCCACGAAGCGTGGAGCCCAATCATGAAGGGGAAAGTCAACGACATTCCCGAGATTCAAACCATCGCGCGGCGGCTCGGCAAGACTCCCATCCAGGTGACGCTCCGTTGGGAACTTCAGAAAGGCATCGTGACCATTCCCAAGTCGGTGAAGCAGGAGCGCATTCTCGCCAATGCGAAGGTGTTTGACTTCGCGCTGAGTCCGGAAGACATGTTCGTGATCGATGGGCTGGATCGCGAGGAACGCGTCGGACCCCATCCCGACCACATTGACTTCTGACTGGCAATGCCCAGAAAGACGATTCCCTGGCCGGTCCTTCGTGGCCAGGGAATCGAATACTCGGAAAATCTGAAGAACTTACTCTTCCTTCGTCTTGATCGGCTTGGCCTTTACAGGCTTCTTCGCCGGCGCCGGAATCAACAGCTTCGACAAAGACTTCACATGCTTCATTGCGGGGTCCTCCCTGTTTGTCACAAGCCCACGAAAGAGTATACCACAGTATGCAAAGAAGGCAGGCTCGCATGCCCCCATTAGTTCCCGCCAGCCCACCTTGTGCATCGCCTCGCGTAGATGTACCATGACGGCGATACACGATTATGGAGGGATTTCGCATGAGCTCCGTTTTGCGCACTGGACTCCTAGCCTGTCTCGTCACGTTTCCGTTCGCGGCGGGCGCTGCGCCTATCACCACCGGTTCCCTCGTGGATGAGATGGTGGATATGTTCCGGCTTTCGGAAGCGCGCCAGCCGGGGTACCACACGGTACAGTTCTCCTCCTACGATCACCGCAGCTCCGTGGCCGGCGGGCCGGACTGGTTTGCGAACTCCGATGGGTTTGGAGGGGAACCCATTCCCAACTTTGAGGCGGTCCTGAAAGAGCCCGGAGCCGACGGCACCGGCGAATACCTGGTCTGCGACATCCAGGGGGCGGGCGCCATCGTCCGCGTGTGGACGGCCGCGATCGAAGGCACGCTGCGCGTCTACCTCGATGGCAATGCGGACCCGGTCTACGACGGCCCGGCGCAGGAGTTCATCATGCACCCCTGGACTGGCTACGCGCAGGCCGCAGGGCTGGACGCAAGTGTGTTGGAGGGCACGTTCTACCAGCGCAACGCCGCATATTGTCCCATGCCTTTTGCGAAGGCCTGCCGTATCGTGTGGATTGGAGACATCAAGAAGATTCACTTCTATCAGGTCCAGCTGCGCGTCTATGAAGGGCCCGCCGAGGTTGTCACATTTCGACCCGAAGATTTGAAGACACACGCGGAGACGATTCGCCGTGTGGCGGGCGTGTTGAAAAGTCCCGGCGCGACGTGGCCCTACCATTCCAAGGAGAGTCCCCACACGCTCAACGTTTCCGTGGAACCGGGGGCGCGCGCGGAGGCTCTGAACCTCGAGGGCCCCGGCGCTATCGAGCGCCTGACCTTGCGCGTGTCGGCAAAAGACCCCGTGCTGGCGTTGCGCCAAACGCTTCTGCACGTAACCTGCGACGGCTCGACCTGGGGCCAAGTTCAAGCGCCCGTGGGCGATTTCTTTGGCGCGGCCCCCGGAGTGAATCCCTACGACTCCGTGCCGTTTAGCGTCACGGCGGACGGCACGATGACCTGCCGCTTCGTCATGCCATACGCCAAGAATGCGAAGGTCTTCTTCGAGAACCTCGGTGAACAGGCGGTGACCGTCGAAGGCGAGGCCCTCATCGCGCCGTACACGTGGAACGACGTCACCTCGATGCATTTCCGCGCGCGGTGGCGCATTGATCACGGCCTGACGGCTTCCGGCGCCGAGCCACAGGACTTGCCCTTCCTGGTGGCGCGCGGCGCGGGCGCGTATGTGGGCAGCGTGTCCTACGTGCTCAATCCGAATGACGTGCCGTCGCCGGGCGGCAATTGGTGGGGTGAAGGCGACGAGAAGATCTTCGTGGATAACGATATTCGCCCCTCCACATTCGGCACCGGGTCCGAGGACTATTACAACTACGCGTGGTCGAGTCCCGACATCTTCGTGTTCCCCTACTGCGGCCAGCCGCGCAACGACGGTCCCGCGAACCGCGGCTTCGTCACAAACCATCGCTGGCACGTCCTGGACGACCTGCCCTTCGGCGACAGCATCGCCTTTTACATGGAACTGTTTCCTCATGAGTTGAACCATGGCATGGCCTATGGCCGTATCGGCTACTGCTATGCGCGGCCCGGCGTCATCGACGATCACGTCACCATCACCCCGGAGGATGTGCGTCCACAGGTGCTGCCGCCGTGGGAGCCCGCGGCCCGCGGCGCCGCCAGCAACTCGGTCTTCTATCAGGCCGAAGAAGTGGACGAACCGCGCGACGACGTGATGCTCGAGCAAAGTGAACTGTGGGCGCGCGGAGGCATCTACCGGTGGAGTCCGAAACAAGAAGGCGATACAGCGGTATTCACGGTTCCCATTGCCGAAGATGGCCGCTACGTCGTGCGGCCCGCGCTGGGGCTCGATGCCAAGTCGGGGAGGATCACGATGCTCGTGGACGACGCCGAGGCGGGTTCCTGGGATCTCCATGACGCGTCACGCGTGATGGAGCGCTGCATGGACACCGCGCCGCGCGAACTAAAGAAGGGCGAGCACCAAATCACGATCCGTTTCGATGGCGGTGAGAAGAGCGTGCCCATCGACTTCTTCTGGATTCAGAAGCAATAGGCCGCTATCGAATAAGGAGACTTTCCGCGGTCAGACGCAGTGGAAGAGAAAAACACAGGCGAGGGCGCCTGTGCCACACGCGCTTGCCTTGCCCGCGGGGGGGTCTCCTGTCTTGCTGTCTTTAGTCTGCACGAAGAGATCAGGAGTATCAGAGAAGCGAAGAATGGCGGATAGACGTGTGGCATGGCCACGCCACAGCGTGGCTGTGCTTCTTATGAATGCATGCGAGAGTTCCGAGTCGCGCAACTTAGGGTGAAGTCCTGCAATGGACTGGGGGGAAGCGGAATGATCAAGACATTCGCAGAGGGCGTCCGGGCAGCTCATGCGGCCCTTCTCGTGTTCGCGTGCGCCGTGGTATTCGCACAAGCCCCGGCGGACACCGCGCCTCGCATGACACCGCTGTTTCAAGCTGGTGACGGCGGGGTGCACACGTATCGCATCCCTGCGATCGCCATCACGACGAAAGGCACCCTGCTGGCCTTCTGCGAGGCGCGCTGGAGAAGCACGTCGGACACCGGGAACATCGATCTTGTGATGCGCAGGAGCACCGACAACGGTGCATCGTGGGAAGCCATCGTGACCTTGGTCGATGACGGGGACAATGTGTGCGGCAATCCTTGTCCTATCGTGGACCGGAAGACCGGAGACATCATTCTACTGATCACCAAGAACATCGGCTCCGAGAATCAGGACGCACTCATGAACGGCGAAGCGTCGCCACGCACGCCGTGGATCTTGCACAGCTCGGACGACGGTGTGACGTGGTCCACGCCCGTGGACATCAGCGCGCACGCGCGCAAACCGGACTGGCGCTGGTACGCGACCGGACCTGGCCACGGCGTTCAACTTGCCGATGGGCGCCTCGTTGCGCCATGTGATCACAGCACGGGGCCCGCAGACGCGGACCTGCATTCCCACGTGATCTTCAGCGACGACGCGGGCGGCACTTGGCAGGTGGGAGGCGTCCTTCCTGGCACCACCGACGAATCCATCGCCGTCGAACTCGCGAACGGCGACCTCTATCTCAACATGCGCAACATGCGCGGCGATCACCGGCGCTACGTCTCAACGAGTCCAGACCGGGGCGTAACCTGGACGCCGGCGCGGATGGACGCCGCGCTTGTCGAACCCGTGTGCCAGGGAAGCGCACTGCGGTTGAGCCTCGAGAAGGATGGTGGCAAGAACCGCGTCCTCTTCTCCAATCCCGCCAGCGAGAAGCGTGAAAACATGACGGTGCGCGTGAGCTACGATGAATGCGGCACATGGCCCGTGGCCAAGACCCTCTGGGCAGGTCCCTCTGCTTACTCAGACCTCGTCGTGTGCGGGGATAAGACTATAGGGTGTCTCTTCGAGCGCGGCGAGAAGTCGCCGTACGAGACGATTACCTTCGCGCAGTTCCCGCTGGAATGGCTGACAGAGGGTAAGGACAGGATGGAATAGCAGCTTGCCACCAATTCCTGAGAAAGGGCGAACCATGAGCGCTCTACGCTTTGCAGTTCTCGTCGTCACCATGTTCATGTCTATATGGGAAGGTGATGTCGTACTTGCAGAAGAGACCGGCCCCGGCATCGTTGTTGTGGCGGAAGCCGCCAATCCGGACCCCGCCGCCTTGCCCACGATCCGCGTGGTGCGGGAAAAACTGTGGGGCAAGTACTATCCCATGGTTTCGGTCACCTTTCCGAACGTCCCGGATTTCCAGTGCGATTCGTGGTGCTACGAAGCCGCCGTGGATTTCGTCGATGCGCGGGCGATGGAAGATGGCGGAATCGAGATGCGCCACCGCGATCAGCAAAATCCACAGGCATTGGTCATCACCACCGTGAAGCCTGAACCAGGCGCGGTCCTGCTGGAAGCGCGCATGGAACTCGACCGCGAAGGACATCCGGACGCCACGCTGCCCGACGCGCCCTCGGGTCTTAACCTGTGCTGGCAGCTCCGGCATGCGCCGGGCTTCGCGAGCCAGCCCGACCCGTATCCGGATTTCGTGAAGCGGTGCTTTCTCTTCACGGACAGAGGCCGCACTTTCCTGCTCGACACAGGGCGCACGAAGATCCCCGTGCAGCCGCCGGATCACGAATACAACACGCCACCGTGGGTCCAATCATATATGTGCACGGCGCGGCCCATACCCGTGACGCCTGCAAATGCGTGGGCCGGATATTCGCCCGACCGCTTCATCACGCCGGTGATCGGCGCGGTATCGCGCGACGGCAAGTATCTCGCCGCAATCGCCAACGACTCCGCGGAGACTGTGTGCCAAGCGTGGCACGATTGCATGCACAACAATCCGAAGTGGCTTCCTGAAGATGCGCCGGTGTCCGAGCGCCGCTGGAAGCTCGCCCTCTACGCGATGGAGAACGATCCCGCCGCGCTGATGGAGCGCGTCGTGAAACACTTCCCGCGCGAAGCCAAATGCGCGGCGGCCGCGGCCAAGCCGACGCCACCCGAAGGTTGGGGCCAAGCCGCAACGCGCACAGGTTGGCTCGACATCCATCCGCGCGTAACGTGGATGAAGAGCCTGCCATCGGGTCCCTTCGTGCGCTGCACCGACGGCGCCATTCTGGGGGTGAGCGATCGCGAAGCCCTCATCAGCCGCGATGAAGGCGTCTCCTGGGAATCGCGTCCCCTTTTCACACAAGGACAAGAGTTGAAAGTGTCTTCGGAACGCGCGCTCCTGCGCACGGCCAGCGGCGTCCTCATTCTCGCCTTCCTGGACATGGCACACGCGCAATGGGGTTGGGACAAGGAGAAGAACCTGGCCAGTCCCGGAACACACCTGCCCGTATGGTCGATCCGCAGCGTGGACGGCGGCGCGACCTGGGGCGACGCGCAGCTCATGTACGACGGCTACTCCGGCGACATCCACCACATGATCCAGACGCGGAGCGGACACGTGATCGCGCCCGTGCAGGAGCTGCTCTACGAGGACGGCCGTCACGCGTTGCGTCCATGCTTTTCGACGGATGAGGGCAAGACGTGGCAGCGCACGAACTACCTCGACCTCGGCGGGCGCGGGCATCACGACGGCACCATGGAAGGGACCCTCGCGGAACTCGCCGACGGGCGCGTGTGGCTGCTGTGCCGCACGAACCTGGGACGCTTCTGGTCGGCCTACTCAGACAATAACGGCGAGCGATGGCGCATCCTTCAGCCATCGGACATCCCCGCGAGCAGTTCGCCCGGGACCTTCACGCGACTCGCCAGCGGCCGCCTCATGCTCACCTGGAACCGGCCCGTGCGGGACGATGGCAGCCCGGTTCCGGAACAGGCCTATGCGGGCGGAGATCGCCAGTGGTCCGATGTGCGCGCCTGCAATTACCGCGCGGAACTTTCCGTCGCTTTTTCCGAAGACGACGGTGCGACGTGGTCGAAACCGATTGTCGTTGCGCAGCGCAAGGATCCGCCGGGTGCTTCACTCGCCTACGCGTACGTGTTCGAGCACGAGCCCGGCGCGATCTGGATCACCACCATGCAAGGCGAGGTCCGCATCGGATTCCGGGAATCAGAACTGCTTGAGCCCTGAACGAAGGGCGGTGCGCCTGTCCGAATCTCGCCTGCACATCACGCAGCACTTTGCACGTGCCGCGCGCAGCGTGCGATAATCCGCTTTCCAACCCGAAAGGAAACCCCATGAAAGCGGCCGTTTTGGAAGGTTTGAACGAACTCGTCGTCAAAGAAGTGCCCACACCAGCCGTCGAAGACGACGAAGTGCTCGTGAAGGTCGCCGCGTGCGCAGTGTGCGGTTCCGATATTCGCATGCTGCACCATGGCAGTCCCCGCCTGACGCCGCCCGCGATCATGGGGCACGAGGCCGCAGGGGTTGTCGTCGAGGCGGGCAAGCACGTGACGAAGTTCAAGCCGGGCGACCGGGTAGCCATGGGCGGAGACGTGCCCTGTGGCGAATGCGTGTTCTGCGAAGCGGGCATCGGCAACAACTGCCAGATCAATTATGCGCTCGGCTATCAGTTCCCGGGCAGCTTCGCGGAATACGTGAAACTGAACCGCACCGTCGTCAACTACGGCCCCGTGCACAAGGTGCCGGACCATGTGTCCCTCGAGGAGGCGGCGCTCGCAGAACCCTTGGGCTGTGTCTTGAATGCGCTCGAATTGTCCCCCGTGAAGTTCGGCGATGCGGTCGTGATCATCGGCGCGGGCCCCATTGGACTCATGATCATCGAGATCGCGCGCAAGATGGGCGCGGGCAAGATCATCGTCGTGCAGCGGTCGCGGCCGCGGCTGGAGATGGCCCGAAAGTTCCCCGCGGACGTCTTTGTCTGCTCTTCCGAGGAAGACGCCATCGCGCGCGTGAAAGCGGAGACCCACGGCCTGGGCGCCGACGTGATCATCACGGCGTGCCCCTCGCCCGACGCGCAAGTGGACGCCATCCAGATGGCCAAGAACCGCGCCTGGGTGAATTTCTTCGGCGGCCTACCGAAAGACAAATCCCAGGTGACACTCGACACGAACATCATCCACTACAGGGAACTGTTCGTCTGCGGGTCGCACGGGTGCATGCCCCGGCACCACCAGAAGGCCGTCGACCTGATAGCGGACGGCGTCATCGACGTGAAGCAGTTCATCTCGCACCGCTTCCCGCTGGACCGGGCGCCCGAGGCTTTCGCCGCCGCCGAGGACCGGGCGGGCTTGCGGGTGATAGTGGCCCCGTAGCGCTGCGTAGTCCGTTTCTGCCTTCGGCACGATTCCCTCCTGCGGACAGCACTTCTGGGGGAGCGCTTCCGGGCCGTGTCACGCACATCGCCACTTTGCTATCAAAACAAAGCAAAAGGCGATGCATGCGAATTCCGCGCAACCTGCCATTCGGTCAGGAGAGTTGTCAAAGGGCGGACGATGGATTAAGCTGGTACCGCAGCACTGGGAACGGTCAGGCGACTACATTCGGGGAGATTAGTGCTATGAAACGATTTGTGCGCGGGCTGGTGTTTGGGATGGCGTTGCTATCCCTGGGTCTTCTTCCAATTGCCCAAGCGGAAGTGACCATTTCGATCACGCTGACAGGCTCAATCGAGGAGATACTTCCCATCTTGCAGCAGCTTCAGGGTTTAGGCATTGGAGTTTCGGGCCAGGATCCGCTCAAGCTCAACGTTCACAGCGTGATGGGTGCCGAGGCAGGCCAGACGCCCGCTGAACCGGCGCCCGCGCCGGAAGCCGCGCCTCCCCCACCACCCCCATTGGGATTCACGGGAGTTGTGGTCGCTCCCTCCGCAGCCAAAGTGGGAGAGACGATGACCTTCACCGCGACGTTGTCGGACCCGGACCACGTGGTCGATACGGTCGCGATCACGGTCGGCGAATTGAAATTCGACCTGTTTGACAATGGCGCTAACGGGGACGTGACGGCCATGGACGGCACTTGGTCGCGCGCCTATGAACTTCCCGCCACCTTGACCGCGGGTACGCATACGGGTGCCATCCAAGCCTACGACGTGAACGGCGAACCTGTGATGCTCAAGGAAGAGGGAAAAGACCCCGCGCCGTTGACGACAGAACTGTCCTTTTCCGTGACGGAATAGGCGCGCCCAGCCATAGCAGCACGGGACATCGGCATGACGAAATGCCTCGTGCCTGCTGACATCATTCACGTGCCCGGTAGAATGCATAGCCAAGCAAGGCTGTACTGCCGGGTCCGCGCGGTGTTTCTTGCCGCCGGGCTGCGCGTTCGAAAACCGCGCCAGCTTCCGTGTGAGAATTCCAACAGTCTCTGGAGTTGCGCCAGGGCATGCTGCAAGGCCGAAGCCTCTCAGTTCTTTGGTTTTCTTTTCTGATTGGTATCGGCACAGCCCTGTCTGCACATGCCACGGACGGCAATGAACTGATTGGCATCGGCGCCGTGCAGAAAGGCACCGCGGGAGCGGGCGTGGCTGCTCCACAGGATGCGACGTGGGCCCTGCTGAATCCCGCGGCCATCGTCGACCTGGACAAGCGCCTGGACATTTCCGTGGAATACCTCGACCTCTTTCGCGGCTCCGAGCCGGACGGGTTCGGCTTGGTCGTGAACTCCCGCGCGCTTCACCTCACGGATCACGGAGCCATCTTCGTTCCATCTTTCGGGATGGTTTGGCCGCTGGAGCATGGCACGCTGGGATTTGGCATCTTCGGCGTTCAGGGCAATAACGCCGACTATGACCGTCCCCGCACGACACTCGGCTTGTCGCGCGGCAACGATCGCCGCTCTTCGCTGTCGGTCGCCAAGATTCCGTTATCGTATGGGTACAAGTTCGACAACGGGTGGGCAGTCGGCGCTTCGCTGCTGGGAGTGTTCACGGAATTCAGGACCGATTCGCTTACGTTGAAGTTGCGTCCCACCGAAGGCAACTACGAGAAAGACTACGCACTGGGCATCGGCCTGCAACTGTCGTTGTATAAGGAGTGGGAGCGATTTCGCTTCGGCGCGACATGGACCTCGCGGCAGGCCGTGCAGCAGTACGAGCACTACGAAGATGCGATCAAATGGAACCTCGACCTGCCGGAGAAAATCCAAATAGGCGTAGCGTGGAAAGTCACACCCAGACTGGAACTGCTTGCCGACTATAAGTGGCAGGGCTGGTCCGAGATCAATCAATTCGCCAAGAAGACCATCGAAGGCGGGTTGGGCTGGGTCGATCAGGACATCTACAAGCTTGGGGCGATCTACCGGCTCAACGATCGTTGGACCTATCGAGCCGGCTTCTCGCATGGGAATTCGGCCGTGCCGGAGGAGTTTGTGTTCGCCAACGCGTTGTCCCCCGCGATCGCGGAGGACCACGTCACTTTCGGGTTCTCCCACCGCATCAATGACCGTCACGAAGTGCACTTCGCGTACACCCACACTCTCGCCGTCGACAAGACCGACAACGGTCACGGCGATCTCTTCTCAATCATCGGCCGTGGCACCAAGGTGGAGTACGAAGAAGAGGCCTACACCGTTCAGTACTCCTACCGGTTCTGATCCGCCGTCAGCCTCGGGCGAAGCCAAAGATGCCAGGCTGGTGCCTGGCGTTCCCAGGAGGGTGAGACACTAGGGCAATCGCACTAAAACTGCGAACCTGCGTGGAGGGGACTCTTGTGCACCAACGCACCGCAGTACGCACTACCCAGACATGCGACGGGGGAATGTCAGGCGAGTTGTCAAGCCACGGGCATTGTGAAGAAGCTGCCTGACTGCCGCAGATTCTGGAGGACGACGTCGCATCATGCTCTCATGGCCTGAAAGGCCTAAGTACTCATAGCCCGGGGTTGGCCGTAGCGCAGCGAAGGCCTACCCCGGGTATCGGGATGCCCATTCTTACTACCCTGTAAGGGTTGCGTAGACGCCAGTCGCCAATCCCGAACGCGCCGTTCATCAGATTGAACCGTGAGCTATGCATCCCCTTCAGGGAATCTTCTTGAGGCATCTGCTGACCCCGGGTAGTCCCGCGTGCCGCGGGCCAACCCGGGGCTGCGAGTACCTAGGCCCTTCAGGCCATTGCGGCGGCTAAACACCGCCGATGCGCACCCGTCTTGCCCGGGCCCAGCTCACGCTGAATCACCGTCACCTGGCGATAGCTCCCAAAGAGAGGTGGTACCAGAGGGGTTTAGTGGCGGTAGCGAAACGGGTAATTCTAATGCGATTGCCCTGGGTGAGACACACTCCTACGGCCTCCCGCGCAGCGGGTTGTGCTAGAGTGTGCAACGGCACGAGCGCCGTGCGTGCGTAGTCTCGTGCCGGGGTTCTCGTCCAATCGATACGGAGGCTTTCCATGCGCCACAGGATCTTCCCGGCCGCCGCAATCCTCGTGACGGTCCGGGCCGCGTTCGCGGCGGAGCCAGAGACGTCAATCGAGCAGTTCGATGGCGGAGCGCTCCCTGCCAATCTTACGCAAAACGATGTGACAACCGCGCCCTCACGGCTCAATGATTCCGGTGCGCTGGAAGTGCGCTTTGGGGTGTCGGACTGGCCGAGTGTCTTCTTCTCCGTGCCGGACGGCACCGGGGATTGGAGCCGGTCGGCAGGCCTTGCATTGGACGTATTCAACCCGGAGACCGAACCCATTGATGTGTCCGTGCGCGTCGATAACGAGGGCGCGGACGGCGTGAAGAACTGCGCGACCGGCAAGGTCACCGCCGCACCTGGGGCGACGGCCACCTTGCGCGTGCAGCTTGGCTCCGGGAACCCGGGGCCGTTCTGGGGCATGCGCGGCGTTCCGATCCTGGGCCCGGTCAGTCCGGGTGGCGCCTTCGACCCCAAGCGTGTCACCGCGTACCAAGTGTATCTCGCCAAACCGGACAGGCCACATACCTTGGTACTCGACAACGTGCGCCTGTTCGGCGAGGTGACTCCGATTGAGGAACTCGTGCCGCTGCCGTTTGTCGATCGCTTCGGGCAGTACATCCACGAGACGTGGCCGGGCAAACTGATGGAAGCGTCTGAGTTCGCGCAGCGCATGCGGAGCGAAGAGCAGGAATTGACGCAGCAGCCTGTCCTCCCCGGACGCGACTCCTATGGCGGTTGGGCCGAAGGGCCGCAGTTGGCGGCGACAGGGTGGTTCCGCACGGAGAACGTGGACGGTAAATGGTGGCTGGTCACGCCGGAGGGGCATCTCTTCCTCTCCGCGGGGATGGATTGTTTGGGCACCTGGGAACAGACCTTCGTGGAACAACGCGAAACATGGTTCGAATGGCTGCCCGCGGAGGACGATCCCGTCTTCGGCAAGATGTTCGGCCACGCCCAGGGCGTCCACAGCATGGCGGAACCCATCGGTGGCAAAGGGAGGACGTACAGCTTTTACAGGACGAATCTCGCGCGGAAGTACGGAGAAGACTGGCCAGCGCAATGGCGCGACACCAGCGTGGGGCGGCTTCACTCGTGGGGCTTCAACACGATCGGCAACTGGTCACAGGGCGACGTGATCGAGCACGCGAGAATGCCTTACGTGGCAACCTCGGGAGCAAGCGGACCTTTCCGGCGGATCGAAGGCGGCGGCGGGTATTGGGCCAAAATGCCGGATGTGTACGACCCGGACTTCGAGAAGGCCGTTGAAGCGGGCATTGCGCCGGCCGCGAAGGCTCACGCGAACAACCCTTATTGCATAGGCTTGTTCGCGGATAACGAGATGGCCTGGGAAGCGATTCGCGGCGGCACGCTGGCGAGCCCTCCCGATCAGCCGTGCCGCATCGCCATGGTGGAACAACTCAAGGAGAAGTACGAGACCCTGGACGCGCTCAACGCCGCCTGGAATACGAGTGCCACGGATTGGGAAAGCCTGAGGATGCCGCCCTTGCCGAACGCCGTGTGCGAGGAAGACTTGCAGGCCTTTGTGTACACGTTTGCGCACCGCTATTTCACCTTGGTGAACACCGTCATCAAGCGCGAGGCGCCGCATCTTCTATACCTGGGGTGCCGTTTCGCGTGGGCGCCCAAGACCGTCGCGCGCGCCTGCGCCGATGTGGCGGACGTGGTGAGTTACAACATCTACCGGCGCAACATCGGCTTGACCGAGTTCGCGGGCGACAATGCGTTGGGCAAACCCATCCTCATCGGCGAGTTCCATTTCGGCGCGCTGGACCGCGGCATGTTTCACACGGGACTCGTTGCCACGGCCAACCAGGAGGGACGCGCCGCGGCGTACAAGACTTACGTTCGCAGCGTGGTGGACCATCCCGCGTTTGTGGGCTTTCACTGGTTTCAGTACATCGATGAACCGGTCACCGGGCGCACGCACGACGGCGAGAACTACAACATCGGTTTCGTCACCGTCGTGGACACGCCGTATCCGGAGCTGGTCGCAGCCGCGCGCGAAGTCCACGCGGAGATGTACGCGCGCCGGTATCGCGGCGCCGCAAACTGACGCGTACGCCCAATTCCATGACACTACGCAACTCCATTCGCGAGACCGACCTCTACGCGCCCCTGCGCGACTATCTGACCGCGCAAGGGTACACGGTACGCGCCGAAGTCAAGGGGTGCGACGTCACCGCCACGAAAGGCGACGCCCTCATCGTCGTCGAATTGAAGCGCAACATGACCTTGACGCTGCTTGCCCAGGCGGCACTGCGGCAGCGCGTGGCCGACTCGGTCTACGTGGCCGTGCCGCGTCCTTCCGGCGGTGCCGCGGGCCGCGCGTGGAAAGGCATTCGCCACCTGTTGCGGCGGCTTGAGCTGGGACTGATCCTGGTTTCCCTGGGGTCGAAGGCGCCCCGTGTCGAGATCGTGTTTCATCCGGGCCCCTTCGCCCGGAGAAAGCAGAAGAATGTCCGGCGCGCCTTGCTCGAAGAAATGGCCGGGCGCTCGGGCGATTTCAACGAGGGCGGCAGCACCCGGCGCAAACTGGTGACCGCGTATCGCGAAAGCGCTATCCAGATCGCGTGCTGTCTCGACGCGCTGGGCCCGACATCGCCGCGCGACCTCCGCGCACGCGGGTGCTGTGAGAAGACCGCATCCATCCTCTACGACAATGTGTATGGATGGTTCGAGCGCCAAGGGCGGGGCATTTATGGATTGAGCACCAAGGGACGCAAGGAACTGAAGAGCTATCCGGAGCTGGTCCGGGCTTACCGGCTCAAGGAATCCGGCCCATCCGGGTAAGGGAGGGTTTGCCATGGCGGACGCGAATCTCACCAGCCGCCGCTCGTTTCTAGCTTCAGCGGCCGCAGCGATGACGGCGGCCTCGTGTGCAACACCGCGAAGGGGTGTTGCAGGTGGAAAGCGGCCACCCAACATCGTGATCATACTTGCCGACGACTTCGGGGTCGGCGATATCGCCGCACTGAACATGGGAGGCGTGATTCCCACTCCACACCTCGATCGCCTTGTCAGCCAAGGCATGTCGTTTACCGACGCGCATTCGGCGTCCGCGGTGTGCACGCCTACGCGATACGGATTGCTGACCGGCCGGTACTGCTGGCGGACGTGTCTGCAATCGTGGGTTCTGGATGCGTACGAACCGCCTCTCATAGCGGGAGACCGGCTCACGTTGCCAAAGATGCTGAAGAAGCACGGCTATGCGACTGCCTGCATTGGCAAGTGGCACCTCGGCGCTATCTGGGCGGGTGAAGGGGAAGCTCGAAACAAGAAGCCGGACTTCTCGGTGCCGATTCAACAAGGACCAACTACCCGCGGATTCGACTACTACTTCGGCACGGAGGTCCCAAACTTTCCGCCCTTTACCTTCATCGAGAACGATCACGTTGTTGTGCAACCCACGGACCCGATGCCGGAGAACGACCCAACTGTCCATGTGGGATTCAAGGGGGCGCCGATGGCGCCGGGGTGGAAGTTTGAGGAGATTCTACCCACGCTGACGAGCAAATGCGTTGCCCATATCCACGAGCGCGCCCAATCCGGGCAGCCGTTCTTCCTGTACTTTCCGATGACGTCGCCGCACGAGCCTGTCTCGCCGTCCGCGGCGTTCAAGGGAAAGAGCGGCATTGCACCGATTGCGGACTTCCTGATGGAGACCGATTGGAGCGCCGGCCAGGTGCTGGACGCCATCGACGCGGCAGGCATCGCAGATAACACGATCGTGATCTTCGCGGGCGACAACGGCCATTCGGCCTACACCGGACTCGACGTGCTGGTCCAACACGGACACATGGCGACCGGTCCATACCGCGGACACAAAGGCGATATCTGGGAAGGCGGACACCGGGTGCCGTTCATCGTGCGGTGGCCGGGGAAGGTGGCCGCCGGGTCGTCGAGTACTCAGTTGGCCTGCCTGAATGATGTGATGGCGACATGCGCCGCGATTCTGCACGAGGAATTGCCGGACGATGCCGCCGAAGACAGCGTGAGTCTGTTGCCCGCCCTGTTGGAACGCGATGAGGCGCCACTTCGCGAGGCGCTGGTGCATCACGATGTTAAGGGCCAGTTCGCCATTCGGAAGGGGCCATGGAAACTGGTCATCCTCGCCGGCAAGGAGGGGGACCCGAAGTTTGAGTTGTACAACCTCGAACAGGATATCGCGGAAGCACAGGACTTGGCCGGGCAGCATCCTGAAATGGTTGCACAGATGCTCGCGCTGCTGGACGAATATGTTGCGAAGGGCCGCAGCACACCCGGCGCCCCGCAATCGAACGACACGTTGAATATCGACGTTCGGCACCTTCCCCGCGAACGCTGGGCACATCCCAGAACGTGAGATCCTGGCATGCCCCCGGATTTGGGCTAGCCATGCATTGGGCTTCGGCACACTGCCAAGCAAGGTGGCAGGCATTCCGTAGGGCGGGATTTGTTCCCGCCCTCTTGGCATGAAGGATCGCTGCTGCTTCACCCAAGAGCCGGCAGGGATGCCGGCGCTCCCAGTAGGGTATCGTACGTGTACAGGTTCAGGACCGATTCCTTCCCGGTTGCGGTTGGAAAGGCATGAGGGCGGGAACAATTCCCGCCCTACATTGCGCGCTCATTCTGGATGTCGTGTGAACCTGGAAACGGCAGTTGACTGGGAGTGACCCGTTCAGCAGTTCCAGCGCGATTGCGTTGCCTTCCGCGCCGGAGAGGTTTCGCTCCCTCGTGGCATTGTGGTAGAGTCGGCGGGCGAGTAGTCTCACGGGCGTTGGCAAGCGCTCTTCCAGAACCAGTGGTGAGAATTGGCCTATGTCAAGCAGTGACACACTTGTGAAACACGCGGTGATCGATGGGTACCGCGAGGAACTCCGGGGACGTTACGCCCTCGAGAATGTGCGGCGTTTCAGCCAGTTCGATGGCATTTCCGACGAGAAGCTTGAGACGCTGCGAGACTATCTCCTGGAGTGTGTGTATCCAGCCGCGGCAGAACGGCACCGGCTCGATGTGGCCTTCGAGCACGTGGGTCAGATCCTCCATTCCCCACGGCAGATGGCCCCATTGATGAAGATGGCGGTCGCGGCCGCGTGGAAACTCGGGCTGGGGTTTACTTCCGCCATGGCCGTGGGAACTCATGTGATCGAAGTGCACCGCGAGACGCGGCGGCTTGAAGAGAGCATGTGCGAGTTTGCCCGGGTCCACCAGAGCACACCAGAGACAATGGCCCGGCGCGAATCCATCGTCCGGATGCTGGCACAGGTGCCGGAGCAGGAAATGCTGCGCTTCCGAAAGGACGTATTGAAGCTGTTCGAGTCGTTGTCCAATGTTAAATTGCTGGCGGCCGCTGTGAGCATTATGGAGAACGCAAAAAACCTCATGGAGTCCCGGCCGGACCTGTATGGTCCGGAAGAGGTTGCGGGGTTCCAGCTGGGCCATGACGTGCTGCGGCGCGGTCTGGCCCTGTTTCAGAGACTCCGGCCGCAGGAGTTTGCCGCGCTCATTGGAGGTATTGAGGCGGTCGAGATAGATTGGTACGATGGGATCAAAGCGGAAGCGGCAGCTTCCTGATGGATACGGAGTCGGGCCGTACCTCCGCCGCCCCCGGACGGGCCGCAGAGGTACGTTCCGAAGTGACGATGAAAGGACAGGTTATGCGCGTTTTGACTGGTGTTGCGGTATTCGCCCTGGCCGTTTGCGGGGCGTGGGCCCAGGGCGGCCTCGACGGAAAAGAGATTCTCATGACGGGAGGGGCGGTGACCAGCGTCGATGTGCCGGTCACGCTTCCATGTGACAGCGTTCTCGGCGAAGGTGAAATCCTCCGTATTGAACATACCAAGACGGGCCGGGAGATTCCTGCCACGCTGCGCGGAGGCGAGTTGGTAATCGTGCCGGAAGGCGCCATACCGGGTTCCGAGCATCGATTCAGGGTGAAGGTCGTGAAGGACAGCCCACCCCCGAAGGTGAATCTCTCAAAGCGCGAAGCTGAAGACGTCATTGACGTCGTAATTGAGGACGTGCCGTTCACATCCTACAGCTATTCGAACGACTGGAAGAAACCCTTCCTGTGGCCGGTACTGGGCGAAGGCGGCGTGAAGCTCACGCGCGACTTCCCCATGGGCGAACAGGAACTCACTGCAGACCATCCGCACCACAAGTCCATATGGAGCGCCTACGGCGCCGTGAACGGCGTGGATTGCTGGGGAGAAGGGGATAATTCCGGCTTCCAGGTCAGCGGCGAGGTGACTTTCGGCTCGGGTGATGCCTACGGCTGGGTGCACGCAAAGAACCAGTGGGTGGACAAGGACAAGAAGCCCGTGCTGAGCGAAGAACGCGAGTACCGCTTCTACGCGGGCAAGCCGGATGCGCGGCTATTTGACTTGACGATCACCTTCACGGCAGACCAGCAGGGCGATGTCTTGTTCAAGGATACGAAAGAAGGCGGCCTCATCGCCTTGCGCATGCGGGACCAGATGACGGAGAAGGCCGGCGGCGGTCTCATCACCAATTCGCGCGGACAGAAGACCATGGCCGAATGCTGGGGACAGCCCGCCGAATGGTGCGATTACTCCGGTACGGTCAAGGACGCGGGCGAATTCGGGATTACTTTCTTCGACAATCCGCAGAACCTGCGCTATCCTTCGCGCTGGCACGTGCGCGACTACGGTCTCCACGGCGCGAATGTCTTTGGGCTGAATGACTTCACAAAGGGTGCGGAAAACGGCGACTACACGCTGAAGAGCGGAGAGAAGATTACGTTCAAGTACCGCACGTACATTCACAGCGGCAACGCCGAAGCGGCCAAGGTCGCGGACCGCTACGCCGACTATGTGACGCCGCCCGCGGCACGCTGGGCCGAATAGAAGCGCGGATTGCGCTTGAACCTAAAAACGGCAGTTGAATGGGACTGACCCCGTCTTTCGCGTAGGCTTTGCGCGCCGAGACTCATCCTCTCGGCAGCGAAACACGGGGTCTGTCCCTTCACCCAGTGGGTGACCGTAACGTCTCTGGCAAGACATTCGCACCGATAACGTCAATGACCCCATGGCGGTTCAACTGCCGTTTTTGGGTTGAAGGAAAAGAACCGGACGGATCGGACCAAGCGGTCTGATCCGTCCGATTCGGGGTTCCTGTAGCGGGCGCTCTTGCCCTCAGACCGGCGGCTTGCAGCGCAAGGTGACGTCTTCGACCGCGCTGAGGTCGAATTCAAAAGGCTCGATCAGCCTTCCGGAAGAGTCGCGGTAGATGGCCACGCGCGGCTTGTCCAAGGCCTGCGGATTGACTTCCGTGACGATAGCAAGGCATTTGTCGAACACCCCGCCCTCGACGAAGACATCAAGTCCCACGGGGAAAACGGGCACGACGCGCAGGAAGGCGGAGACGATCTCGCGGTTCAGGCGGGTACCGGCCCAGAACCGGATGCGGCCCAACGCGCGGTCCGGCGTGAGCGGCTCCGGGTCGTACTTGCCGCTCAATAGGTTGTCATAGCAGTTGGCAACCGCGGCAATCTCCCCGATCAGGGTAGGTACGGGCGGGGGAAGGTTGCGGTTCCGCTCGATGGTGTTGCTGCCCATGAGGCCGCGTGGCTGGCCGGTTCCGTCCTGGTGTTCGTGGTGTTGCAACGCGACGTGCGGCGCGAGAATATCGGAGTCATCGTTGTTCTTGAGCAATTCGTAGCCAAGCACGGTGTGCAACCGAATGGAATCGCGCTCGCCGGTGGCTTTGTCGAGGAAGACCTTGCCGACATCGTGCAGCAGGCAACCGGTTGCGAGCTGGCGCATGCGGGTGCTGGATAGGCCGATGTATTGGCCGATCATGATCGCGATAACGCAGACGTCGATGGCGTGCGCGTAGAGGCCGGAACTGTCGGATTTCAGAGAGGTGAGTCCGGCCAGCGTGCTGCGGGTGAGTACCTCGTTGAGGATGGAGTCGACACAGGCCAGGACGCTCTTCAACGGCCCGTTCTCACCCATCAGGTCCTTGATCGCATCGGACGCACAGACGCTCTTGATTTCATCCACGGTGGAGGTGCGTACTGTGGTAAGTTCCTTTTCAAGGGATTCGAAGACCTCCCGCATGGCATTCATGGCGCGGGCACGGACGATGGGGCTCAACTCCTCTTCCGGAGCGACCTTGACTTCCGCGTCCGCTTCGTCGATGTAAAGGTGGGTGTAACCTTTCTCTTTCAGGGCTTCAATATACTTGGGCGACAGGACGACGCCCACGTGGAGCAGGGTCTGGCCGCTGTCGTCCAACAAGGCCTTTCCGACGACAAAGCCGGGCTGCAAGGAATCTACTTTGACCACGCGCATGCGGATATCCTGGATACACCGAATGGTAACAGAGAGTGC